>DCVC01000034.1:4553-9247 GCA_002328625.1 Bacteroidales bacterium UBA2198 | reverse complement strand
TTAACAGCTCCGTCAACAATCCATTTACCTCCCAGCACTAAACCCAGAAGACCGATAAAAATCAATGAAATCGATTTAAAATAACCATAATTCTTAACTTCATCCGTTTCCTCATTATTTTCCTTTAACCTGGTTATTCCAAATGTATAGGAAAAGAAAATCACAAGGAATAAAAGAAAAACAAGCCCGTCAATCTTTGTAAGGACAGACGATCCATTTTTGTCAAAAAGGATATCGTTAGCAGTTATTCCCATTAATAGTACAGCAAGTAAACTAAAAGGTATCTCTTTTAATACAGTGTTTCTTTTAGCTGCTATCGGGTATATTATTGAAGAGATTCCGAGAACTAACAGGATGTTGGCAATATTACTTCCCAGAATATTGCCAATGGTAATATCTGTATTGCCTTTAATGGTGGCAAAGAGGCTGACAATAAATTCCGGAGCAGATGTACCGAATGCAACAATGGTCAAGCCAATTGCAATATTTGTAATTTTTAATTTTTTGGCTATTGATGCGGAACCATCAATTAACATGTTGGCTCCTTTGATCAGGACAACAAACCCTAAAATGAATGCTAAGTATATAAATATCTGATGCTTCATAATAAATCTTCAGTCAGCTTCTCAGTGCTTCAATTTCTTTGAGTTTTCCAATTTTTCTCAAAGGATATAATGTTGCAAGGAGTAACATAAGAGCAACAACTGCCACCTGCCAGTAATAATATGCTCCAAACCAGGCGGTGGGCATCACGGCATCCCAGCCATAGTCCTCCATCATCTTTGCCAGGTCACCTTTCAGGACAATGGGATAATAATAGAAGTAAAGGATCAGTGGTGTACTGGTCAGTAGACCTCCTGCCAGACCCGTTGCTCCCAGCAACATCATCTCGATTGTGACAATCCTTTTAAGTTTACTCTTCTGCATTCCAATTGCGATCAGAACTCCAAACTCTCTTTTTCTCTCTGCGACCATCATCAGGACCGTGCCGAAAATCCCGAAAAAAATAATGAAATAGAGAAGGCCGAGCATTGCAGCCCCGCTCTGGCTGTCACCCTGTATCTGTTGATATAGCACCGGGTTGAGCTCATACCATGTTTTAGCCACTGAATTTCCATCCTGCAGAATAGAGCTGATTCTGGCCTGTGCTGTTCTCATTGTGCGTCGCGATCTGTCGGTAAGATTTACTGCAAGAGAGGTTATTCTGCCTTCAGCGCCATAGAAGTTTTGCGCTGCCGCGATGGTCATGATAATGAGTCTGTTGTCCAGTTCAGGTGAGGGCATTTTAATTATACCCCTTACAGGAAATATTCCGGCTGCGGATATTCCCTGATACCCCTGCCCCATAAGGATCACAGTATCACCGATTGTAACTTTAAGAAAACCGGCAAGCCTGTCGGAAACAAGAATACCATCATCATTTTCTGATAAAAATCCGTTCGTCATTTCAATCTGTTTCAGAATTCCGGGAATATAGAGTTCATTGTCAGATTTTGAGAGCCCCAGTTCAAGCTGAAGTCGTGCACTTGATGAGTACCCTCTGCCGAGATTCTTTTCAACCTCTTCCATAATCCTTCTTGGTAAAACACTTTCTCCTTTCATCCTTTCTATCGATTCAGGGGTTATCCTGTATTTCACAAGGTTGTTTTCCGGATTTGAAAATTTCTTTTCCTTATCCGGATCAATTGCTATCACAGCAATTCCTTTTGTCTGAGGGCCGTTCGAAGCAAGAGCAAAAGACTCAAGGTGGGGGGTGACAGATGTCACTCTATCGATCCCGGAAATTGCATCAGCAAATGATCCGTTGTATTCAAATGAATAGTCAATCAGGGGATTATCCTGGTATCTGGTATGCTGTACCTGAATATGACCAGAAAAAGATTCAATAAAGTTAGATATAACCTGGTCGTACGTTCCAAGCTGGTATGATCGCATGATGACGGCGAAAAAAACGGCAAATAAAACAGAGGCTGCAGTAATGATCGTCCGCCGCCTGTTCCTCCAAAGATTGCGCCATGCTATTTTGATTTCTTCTCTCATACTTAATGTGCAGATTATGTTTTAAACTCCAAACGGTCCCGTTAACTCAGATATCAGCGTACCCTTTTCATATTCTGTTGTGAGAAGAAGCTCTCCTCAACAGGCACATTGAACCTGATTTCAATTATTTCCACAACAGTTCGGTTTTCCGGTTCCTCGGCAGGCACAAGCTCAATTTTTGAAGGGATAGTCCTACCGTCCATTGTCTTTATTTCCGATCCTGTTTCCGTTCTCACAAGTGCACCATCCTCATCATATAATTCTGCTCTCAGTACAAGGAATTCATTTTTATCAATCCACCTTATCTGGTACCCCCATACAATAGCGGCTTCTTCTTTTGCAGTCATTTTTATTTTATAACAGAGTCGCCCTCCGATACTTTCTTCTCCGGCGATCTCATGAGTATAATCATTAACCACAGAAGACTCCCTGAGGATATCATCATTAGTATAATCAGATCCCATCCAGCCCTGGGACATCATTGATGGTGGAAGTTTTATCAGCCTGTTGATCGCAGGGTTCCAGGTCCACATTTCAGTTCCTATTTTCAGGAAAGTCTGCCCTGCCTCCCTTGCCGGAGCAGTAATGAGAGTGAGTGCATAATCCCTTCCAAGTGTCCAGCTCTTGAACTCCACACTTCTTTTCCATGCCGGTCTGATTATGGTCATCGACATAACTGAATATCCCGATTTCTCCCCGTTGAATTTATCGTCTGCCTTTTTAATGATCCCAGTTGCCGTAAGTCCCTGGCCTTGCAGCACAGGTATACAAAGCACTATGCCGGTTGAACTGAGTATTGTTTTAAGTATTCTCTTCATGATCTCTTATTTGAATATTTCAATAATGTGGTTGATAGTTTTATCATCATCCTGATCATTATCATCTATATAGATCCGGGTAATTGCATAACCTTTCAGGGTTATCAAAAACATGTTCATATCGAGCAAGGGATCATATGATGGCCCTTTTATCTGCTTTTTACGAATAAAATAGTCGGTTATCATTCCTGAAATAGTTGAGAGGAACTTTTCATCACCCCTGAAAAATTCTGTTTCTTTCAGGGGTTCCGAAGAGAGTACCGAGAATTTTTCCCTTACTTCCTTTTGCATCACCAGCTGGAAAAACAGGCGCCAGAAAGATCTTTTTTCATGAAGCACCACTGAAATCTTCCTGATAAAAAATTCAAATTCTTCTTCACTGAGATAACCATCTTTATTGAGATCAAAATACCTGTATATTCCAATTACCGATCTTTGTAGTATTGCCTCGAGAAGCGCCTCCTTACTTTCAAAATAATTATACATCAACCCCTTAGAAATACCGGCACGGCGCGCAATATGGCTTATAGTTGTGGCATGATACCCCTCATTTGCAAAATGCTCTAGTGCAACATCCATTATAAGGGTTTTCTTCTCCTCCCTTATTTCTTCAAACTGATCTGCTGTTCTTGGTGACATTCTGTTTTTTTGACTGGTCGTTCATTCAATAAATTGTCCAAAAATAAAACCGTTTTTGAATGAACGGTTAATCAAAGATAATAATAATTTTATGAATCACCAAATTTTCACAAGATTATTTTCATTTGATTTAACAAAAATAAGCTTTGGATACACTGATTGACCGTTTCGGTTAACAGATTGTTTGTTAGTCTTAAACTACCTGTAGTTTCTGATAAATATTGAGTGAGCTTTCACTCCCCTCAGGATGACAGGAATGATTCAAATATTTACAACCAGTTTCTGGGTGTACAAGGTTAGATCACCTGATCCCATTTGAACAATATAGATACCTCTTTTGAGATTCAGGGGAATTCTGAGATCCCTGTCATCCGGATTTAGCTTGTTATGGAGTACTTCCCTGCCTGACAGGCTTACAATCCTTATGAAATCAGGTTTAATGCTTGAATCATCAATTTTGATATTGACATACTCAAAAGCGGGATTTGGATATAATTTAACTGGTTGTTCTTCATAACTGGTCGGAGTTTTTCTTTTATATCCAAACATATTAAACTCTGCAATATGATTCCATCCATCAACGGAATTTGTGTGTCCTGTCAGCTTTACATATTTAAATTCCAGACTGGTTTTAGTCCGGGGAAATTCAAACACCTGAAGATTGCCGGAAAATGAACATGACGATGATTTGACCAACAAAGTTTCCCAGACAATTTTATCATTTGATCCCAGAATATCAAAGTAATATTCTCTTTTATGTCCCGGGTGAAATGCAATATTTACATGCTGAATATTGAAGGGTTCTTTCAGTTCCACAACAATCCATTGATTATCTCCAAAAACTGACCACATGGTCCCGATATTGCCATCCATGATATTATAAGGATAATATGGTGTCTGAAATCCTGATGTTTCTATATTCAATATCTCAGCAGCTTCAAGCTCCGGCTTATATGGAAGGATTGTAACCGGAATAGTCTTTGACTGAGTTGTCTTGCCGTCGCTCAGTTTTAATGTAAATTCAACTACCTTTACAGAAGCTGATACCGGGCTGAGAAACTGAATCCTGGAGCTGGTCGTTGAAGAAACAGGGATATTTGTTGGTACGGTCCAGTTAAAAGAAAGGTTATCATTATTTGAGTCATAACTCGAACTTGCATCCAATTCACCGATAAAACCGGAAAAAAAGTTGGGAGC
>DCVC01000034.1:0-4449 GCA_002328625.1 Bacteroidales bacterium UBA2198 | reverse complement strand
GTTGTATTGGCAAATCCGGGATTCACAACAACGGAATGTAAATCATACCCCATTGCCTGCCATTGAGCGAATGTTTTGGAAACTCCGTCTACAGAGAACAATGGCATCCCCGATTCGCAATAAAATACATTGTAATCACTTTCAAAGTTCAACAGGCAACTACTTTCAACAGATATGTTATACATCTGATAAACAGTATAGAAAATGTTGTTTTTGATCTTTGCCCCTGTTGACGGAGCCGGTCTTGCCCTGTCGTTGTTTGCATCGATCATTATCAATGAACCGGATCGCTGAGATGAATAAAATGTGTTGTTAAAAACCTGTACCCCGTTAATTCCCTTCATTCTTAGTGATAATTTTGCATTCTTTACAATGTTATAGGATGCACCATAACCCGTTGAATAGGTCATGTTCATTCCCTCATCGGTCCCCGATTTGAATAAGATCCCATACGGTGTTTTATCAAGATAATTATACCTTACACTGTAATTAATGTTATACCCCATAAAGACTCCATGGGTTATAGATGAATTATCAGTTCCGTTCCATGTAAATTTATTTCCTGTTATTATTGCGCCGTCAAGGTTATTATTAGTAGGCAGGGGTACTTCATCTCCGGCCTGCAATAAAAAACCACTTGAATTTACTGATGTGATGGAGCTGTTTAATAAAGAAAAAGTTGTCGGAGCTGTCCTTGGAATATTTATACCTTCCCAATTACCTGTTTCTGTATTATTTACGACAATTCCTTCCCTTTTTAATATTATCTGGGCTGATAACAGTGATGAGATTACCGTAAAAGATATTAAAATTAATACCTTTTTCATAAAAAGCAGCTTTTAAATAAGTTTGGCATCGACATATACTTAACGATGAAATTTTTGTTTTGTTATAATGGGTATCTGTTTTGAGGCATTTCTTAAATTGGCGCGGCAAAAATAGAATTTTATCATATACCTGCAAGTCTTCTATGATAAAAATGCTGATATTTCCCTTCGATTTGAAATCAAAAATCCCTTAGATCAAATATTTGATTATCGTATCCGTTTATTATGGAAAGATTTTTAACTTTAACAAACCTACTTAAAACATATTTACGATGGCAAGCTTCAAGTTTTTACTTGGATTAATTCCTTCCACTTCCAAAATTGAGCAGGCAGAAAAAGCTCTTAAAGCAGAATTTGAAAAGCTTGGAGTTTTTTCAAAATCAGATACACTGGAGAAGTATAACAAGCTTAATGATCTTGTAAATTCATCTGACTTCATTCAAAAAAGGAAAGAGATTGAATCGCTCAGATATAAGAATTCTGAAGAGTTTGCAAAAGAGAAAGAATATTTTTCTCTGCAGAAAGCAAAAGATATTGTCTTGTATTATAAAACCATCTCCGGCAGTATGCTGAAGAGGTTTAAAGATATTGACGGGTCACAGAAGATAAGAGATTATGAATCTCTGGAGACATTTATAAAGTCTCATGGTTTCAGGCAAAAACAAAAAATGAAACCAATAACATTCAAAGACTCCGATGAATACAGGAAATTCCTGGAATACAGATCTTTAAAATCCGATCCTGAGATCAAAGCATACTTTAAGGCTGCTGCTAAAGGAGAAACAATAAAATCAAAAACTGTATTGAGATTTGAAGAACTGGATGCTTATATCAAGTCAGCCGAATTTCTCTCAAAGAAGAATATGAAGCCCATAACCTTCAAAGATACAGAAGAATACAAAAAGCTACTTGAATATAACCGCTTAAAAAACAGCATTGACATCAAGGAATATTATAAATTCAAATCATCCAAGGAATACGCGAATTACCTTAACACTGACAGTTCAGAACGACTTTCGAGATACAATGAACTTAAAGATTATGTAGCAACACCTGAATTCAAGGAAAAAAAGAACTACCTTCTCGATACAAAAAGGTTTGAAAAGACCGATATGTATAAGGACATTCTGGAATATGAGAAACTTAAAAAAACTGAAGATATAATCTGGTATTTCAAAGTAAAGGATTCCAATAAATTTGATGTCATAAAAAAGATACAATTGACCTTTAATGAAGAATTCGAAGGGAACAAACTTGATACCCGCAAATGGCTGACAAATTATTACTATGGTGAAAAACTTCTTAAAGACCGCTATTCTGTGGAATCAGATCTTCAGGCTTATACTGAAAATGAAAATTTTGAGATCAGGAACAGTCTTCTGAAGATTCATACCAAACCTCAGCGGATTACGGGTAAAGTGTGGTCTCCTTCCTATGGGTTTAAAAACAAGGAATTCAATTATACTTCCGGACTGATAAATTCCGGTAACAGTTTCAGGCAGAAATACGGGATCTTCAGTGCAAAGATAAGACTCGGTAATCCTGCCGCCAGGAATAACTTCTGGATGCTTGCTGATAAAATTACCCCTCATATAGATGTCTGCCGTACTTCAAATGGCAAAGTGTGGTTCGATTATGTTGCAAATCCGGGAAAAACAGTTAAAGCCCGTATCGGATCTAAATATGCAAATGATTTTTACATCTATTCCCTTGAATGGACCTCTGATAAACTGGTTTGGAAAATTAATGGTGAAGAGGTTTTTCGTCATACTTCAGATGTACCCCGGGAACCCATGTATGTTTTGCTGTCGGGAGGCCTTGACAAACCTGTCAGCGGTATGACAACAATGGAAATTGACTGGGTACGGGTGTATCAGTTCAAATAACACAAATTCAGATATTTTCAATATTTGCTGCATATAGAGACGCCCAGATTGGATGTCTCTTCATTTGAACACTGTTTCATTTTTATGCATTTATATGTAACTTCTTCGGGTTTTATCCGTCTTTGATTTGGAATTAATTATATGACAGTAAAGGAATATAACAGATCTGTTGAGGAATTTGCTGATTCTGTTTACCGCTTTATCAGATCAAGTCTAAAAGATGAGGATAGGGCAAATGATATTGTACAGGACAGCTATGAAAAACTATGGAGAAATATAGGTGAGATAGAATATCCTGTGGCAAAGTCATGGTTGTTTTCAACAGCTTATCATACAATGATCGATGTTATAAGAAAGGAAAAGAGAATTACTGCCATGGATGAAATGGATGAAAACAATTATTTTACAGACAATCAGTACAGTGATCTTAACGAAATACTTCATACTGCCCTGGATCGATTGCCTGATCATCAGAAGTCCTCAATTCTTCTGCGTGATTATGAAGGATACAGCTATAAGGAAATTGGTGAAATAACAGGTATGAGTGAATCGCAGGTAAAAATAAATATTTACAGGGGAAGAGTTGCCCTGAAAAATTTTATCGGGAAGATTGAATCAGTTTTATAACCATGAAACCTGACAGGACAAATTACGAAATATGGTTTATTGACTGGCTTGACGGGAATCTGAATGGGGACCAGGTTGAACTGTTGAAATCATTCCTTGACAACAATCCAGATATAAAAGAGGAGTTCGAAACCATTCGTATGATTGAGCTCAGACCTGACAGCAAATGTTCTTCCGGTTTAAAAGAAAAGTTGAAGAAATCATATTCAGATCTTTCTCAATCCTGTTTCGATTATCTTGTTATTGCAGGAATGGAAAATGACCTATCCGCCATGCAGGAGTCTGAAATTAAAGATATCATCAACCTCGATCCTGTAAGAAAAAATCATTATGAGCTTTTACACAAAACAAAGCTTATCGCTCCTGAAATTTTATTCCCCGGAAAAGCAAAACTCAAAAAAATAACACCTGTTCATAGAATAATACGACGATCCTTTATAGGACTCAGCGCTGCTGCATCCATTGCTCTGCTTGTTGTTGCATTTCTTTTCATCACCGGAAGGATAACTGATAAATCGGGCCACCCGGCTCAGGTTGCAATCAACGACACTGTTCTTATGGTTTCACCCCCTGTAATTATCGAAAGGGGACCAATTGGACGGGATGGTATTTCCGATAACATACCTTTTTCGGATGATATGTCATCAGTATCAACAAAACCTGTGATTTTTTCAGAAATACCTGTTGGTTCGAATTCCCCTGATTCATCAGCTTATATCCTTTTACGCGAAGGGATAAATATTTCAAAAATAACCGTGTCATATGATTCCAGATTGTTTGACGGGATATCAAAGTCTGATCTGATAGAACATCAACCCGTAACACCTTTCCCTGCTTTTAAAGAAGACGGAAGGAGCAATGTGGAAAGGTTTCTTGCAAAATTCTTCCACGAAAAGATCATGAAAGATACAACTTCAGTTGACAGACCGGTGAAAGGGTATGAGATCGCTGAAGCCGGGATCAATGGTATTAACAGATTGTTTGGTTGGGAGATGGCATTTTACAAAAACACCGACGATAATGGAGAATTAAGGTCCATATATTTCAGCTCAAAAATCCTGAAGTTCAATACTCCGATTAAAAAAACCGTTCCGGCTCTGTAACTTTTT
>DCVC01000262.1 GCA_002328625.1 Bacteroidales bacterium UBA2198 | reverse complement strand
TCCGATCGACTGATCCGGCACTGTTTAAATAGTCAGTCTCAGAAAAGTTCTGCTAGTCTGGTAGTCCTCTGTTAATCAGAGTTTACCCTCCGGAGGTATGTCAGATCATGCATATCTGAGGAATCCTGTACAATCAGGCATAATTTTAGTCTATTCTTTGTTCCATTTTGTCAAAAACAGGTTTACGGAGGGATCCCGGTAAAAACTCCAGTAATTCAAGTCATATTATTGTTTATCAATGGATTGGCCGAGACGAATCCAGCCACTCCCTCTTTGCCACCTGTTGTGGCTGTAAAAAACCATTCTTTTTGACCAACAAATGGGTTTTTGCCATCAATGGTTCCAATAAATTGATCAACGACAATATTAGCTCACTGAATTACCTTTTAAATGCTACACCATTCATCATATATATATTGTCTCCAGCCTCAATTAGGCTTACATTTGCAATGGAAATTAAACCTGCTGTCTTAGAGAATAAATACCCTGAAGTTGGCGTTAAATAAAAGACCCCGCTTCAGAGACTGTCTAATAATGAAGAACTGCTGATGGATATATTCAGTACCTTATATCGTTTGCACATTATTCCATTTCTCAAGAAATGGAACCTGTTGAATTATATCCTTGGAGCCCTTGATATCCTGGCGATAATCCTCGCCTTTGAGTGTGCGTACCTTTTAATCTACGCCGGAACAGGGATGGGAGCTTTCTTTTTCACCGACAGGACTGTCCTTCTGCTATTCTTTGGTGTAACGCCGTTCTGGCTTCTGGCTCTTTACCTTCTCAAAGCCACGGAAATACCCCGAACCAAGCAGTATATTTCAATCTTCTGGGAATACTTTCTTTCAGCAGGAGCAATTTTTCTGCTGCTTATAATATTTTACTTCCTCTTTAAGCTTTATGAAGTATCACGGACCTTTATAGTTCTTATTCCACTTTTCGGATTTCTTTTCCTCTTCACTCTACGTGTGTTCGAGTACAAAGTGTTCAAACGTTACAGGGCACAGGGCTTTAACTACCTTAATGTGGTTCTGATTGCTGATACCTCATCCCTCCCATTCATAGAAAGCCTGCTGGAGCATAAGGAGTGGGGATACAAAATCGTGGCCATCTTCACCAGCTCGGATGCCATAAAGGAAAAATATGAGGAGACCATCATTATACTTCCTGAGGGATACATCCAGGTTCTGAATGATCTCATGGAGGTGGATATGATTGATGAGGTCCTTTATGTCAAAAGCAAGATACAGCCCTCCGAGATAAGAAAAATTGTACGTTCCTGCGAGGAGCTCGGAGTTGTCTTCAGCGTACAGTACAGGGATGAGAAACTAACCCTCTCAAATGCCGTTAAAGCAGAAATCGCCGGACTCAAGTTCCTGACTTTCATTAATGTTCCACACAGCACCTTTGCTCTCGGCGTCAAGAAAATAATGGATATTTTCGGCTCACTTCTGGGAATTATTATCCTTTCTCCGCTGATGATCGGCTTATCCATCCTTATAAGACTCAGCTCCCCCGGACCTGTTATTTATAAGCAACCCCGCGTAGGCCTCCGCGGACGACAGTTTGAGCTGTACAAGTTCCGAACCATGGTTGCCAATGCCGATGAACTCAGGAAAGAGCTCGAGGAATTGAACGAAGCTGACGGACCTGCGTTTAAGATAGCAGATGATCCACGGGTGACAAATGTTGGCAAATTCATGCGTAAGAGCGGACTTGATGAGCTGCCTCAGCTCTTTAATATACTCAAGGGGGAAATGTCTCTGATCGGTCCTCGCCCGCCACTGCCTGAAGAAACAACCCAGTATGAACGCTGGCAGCTTAGGCGTCTTTCGGTTAAACCCGGATTATCGTGCTTCTGGCAGGTCAAACCTGACAGAAATAGTATTAAATTTGAAAAGTGGATGGAACTCGACCTTGCCTACATCGATAATTGGTCGCTGAGGCTGGATTTTGTAATTTTAATGAAAACAATAAGAACAATTTTTCATAAGACCGGATTGTAAAACAAGCAACCTGAAAACTATGACAAGATTAAATAAATCCTCGCGGATACTGACAATATTGGTCGTTATATTGGCATTAATGGCCGGATCATGCGTGCCAATAACCCAGTTGAGATATTTCAATGATATTGAGGAAACCGGAGAACCAACGGTAAATCCCAGAACCCAGAAACTGATCATGCCATTTGATAAACTGTATATCAGGGTACTCAGCATAGACTTGCAGACCAGCCAGATTTTCAATACAACAGAAGAGATGAGATCGTTGGGATATGGCGTGAGTTCCGGACTTCTCGGCTACCTTGTCGATGAGGAAGGTAACATCAATTTCCCGTTTGTTGGCAAAATAAATGTCGGAGCACTCACAACGGCAGAAGCTGCAAAACAGATACAGATGGCGTTGAGTGATTATGTGGCAAACACATCCGTCATCGTGAAATACGTTGACAATCAGGTGACAGTCATGGGAGAAGTGGCAAGACAGGGCCTGTACCCGTTCCCCCAGGACAAACTAAATATATACGAGGCACTTAGTCTGGGGGGAGGCATAACACGATACGGCGATAGAAAAAACGTGATGCTCATCAGGCATGTTGATGGAAAGATTATGCATTACAGATTGAACCTCGCCGACTCCAAAATTGCTAATAAAAGTTATTACTATGTTCTGCCTAATGATGTGATTATTGTGGAGCCTCTAAAGGCTGTCTCCACAAGCTATTCAAATATAACATACTCAACAATTCTGTCAACAATTTCGACTGCACTTGCAATTCTCCTCTTTGCCGGTCTCCGGCCTTAATAAATGAAAGTCACGATGACAAACCAAAATGATTCACAAAGCGAAGCCTTCAATGTCAAGGAATTTATTTCGGAGGCTTTATCATTCAAATACCTCTATATAGCGAGCTTCATCCTCTGTTTGCTGATAGCTTTTCTTATTAACAGGTTCTCTCCGACTGTATATGAAGTTAACTCAGTTATAGGTCCTGTTCAGGATAAACGCTCCTCAATGCTCGGATCAAATGATCTCTTCAGTGGCCTTGGAGCTCTGGCAGAAGCCAGAAACCTTGAAAACGATATAAACAGTCTCAATTNNTAGCCACAACCATTAAAAACCTGAACCTGGAAATTGGTTATTTCACCGGCAAAAATAACCTGTTCCTGAATCCTACACAGGTTTATCTTGGAAATCCTTACACAGTTTTCATCGACAAATCACATATTCAGCCGATAAATACACAATTCCGTATTGACATTCTGGATGACCAGTCGTACAGGCTGGTTGCTTCAGAGGATGAGGCAGCGTATTACAATTACATCGATAATGCAATAGTCAGC
>DCVC01000003.1:6182-7803 GCA_002328625.1 Bacteroidales bacterium UBA2198 | reverse complement strand
GAAGATCAGATCCTTTGAATTATTCTTATGCGAATCAATCATGCCAATCGGTTTAAAATGAGGAATATCTGTGCTGTTTTGAGCTTTATTTCTTATATCAATGAACCTGTCTCTGATAATGATCTTCCGCGATTTAGCCGGATCAATTATGTTTAGAAAAATTGAATCCTGGCTCACAGTAACCACGTAACATTCTTTAAATCCGTCGTTATTAAAATCCTCTATGTAAGCAGGATCGTATCCGATTGGCTGATGCTTCAGATTATACTGGTCAAGAATTTTATCTTCCCGGCTCACAATTATTTTTGTTTGTGCTGTATCGAATAAATCGAACGAAATTTTTTCGCTATTGCCATCAGAATCCAGATCAGAATAGATAAATTTTAAATTGCGTTGAACATATTCATCAGCAATATGTTTTATTCTGTATTTTGAAAAAAGAGGCGGAATGAACAGGATTACAACAACCCATAAAACAAAGCTTATAAAAGCCGGGTGGATAAGAAATTCCTGAATTCTCCCCTTAATCATTTGATTTATTTTTTATCCTGAGAAGGTCAAGCACCGATTTTGCTCCGGTTTTTTTCAGAATATTTCGCCTGTGCGTATTTACGGTGTTTATGCTGATGTATAAAAGATCAGCAATCTCGCTGCTGCTCTTACCTTCAAGAGCATACCGGATAACTTCTGACTCCCTTTCACTCAGCATATTAAACTCATCCGGGAGTTTTCTGGATTGCATTGACAGATGTTCAATAAATCTTTCAATTGTATCCTCTAATTCATCAATATCCACTGGTTTAAGGATATAATCAAAAACTTCATGTTTGATTGCTTTTATAGAATAATGCGGATGTGCAGTTACAAGAATAATATGAGGTCTGAAGGATTTGCTGTCAAGCTGTTTTATTATATCAAAAGCCGAAATATTGTTTTCCAGTTCAATATCCAGAAACAACAGATCTGGTTTCTGTTTTAATACAAATTCAACACTCTGTTTAGAGTTTTCAAAAATCCCGATTACCTGAAGCCGGCTGAATGGTGCAAGCAACTTTTTAAGTCTTTCGCAGGCATATCGCTCATCATCAATTATGACAGTACGAATGGGATTCATAATCATACAACATGATTTTATCTGATTAGCCTGATCCTGATTAAGATGTTAACCTGAACAAATATACTTAAATCTCTATATAATTAAGATGCGGCGAATCAAAGAATCCCTGCAGGCCTATTATTCTTTAGATCCTGTTCTTGTCAAAATAAAATTGATTTAATAACACAAAGGTTTAATTTTGCACCGGCATAGGCAATTATTGGATATGAAAAATATAATATTGTGACAGATCTTTCAGTTATCATAGTATGTTACAAAGGCTGGTACCGGCTTAATAAGTGTTTGGAAACACTGGAGTCATTTTCAGGGAGGAAATTTATCACTGAAGTGATTGTTGTTGATAATAAGTCGGATGATGAAATAATCTTTAAAACTGAAAAACAGTTTCCAAAGTTCAGATTTATTTACAATAAGGTTAACGGAGGATTTGCCAATGGATGTAATCTGGGAAGTAAATATGCTGAAGGTGAATTCCTTCTGATTCTTAATCCTGATACCATGGCA
>DCVC01000003.1:643-6130 GCA_002328625.1 Bacteroidales bacterium UBA2198 | reverse complement strand
AACAGGAAACCCTGATGCGGAAGGCGAAAGTCAGTTTCCCTGACTGGATATCAGGATCAGTAATGCTTATCCGACATGAAAAATTTAAGAAGCTGGGAGGATTTGATGAAGACTTCTGGATGTACTATGAAGATGTGGATTTATGCTGGCGGGCCCGGAATTTAAATGGAGAAATAGCATACTGCAGGGATATTACAATTGAACATAATCATGGTGGCAGCTCAAGAGAAAATCTCAGAACTACATCAATTACAAAAACTGAAGTTCATATTTCCCGTCATGTTTATATTAGCAAACACAAAACCGGACTTGATAGAATTTTTATTCAAACCTTTCTGGTCGTAAATAATTTGGTATCAGGAGGTATAATGGCTCTATTAGGGCTTCTGCTTTTCTTTATCCCAAAAGTGTTCTCACGCACATTGATTTACTTAAGACTAATTTGTTACTACACCAGATCCGTTTTTAGATTATCGTGGATTAGCCCCAGGTCAGTAAATTATCCAAAAAATCCTTAGGTGCAATTTGGTAATGCAAGGGTAAATACATTATAATAACTCACGAAGAAATGAATAAGTTACTTTTTACTGTATATCGGGTATTTGTTCCGAAACCTTTTCGAACAGTTATTCTCAAAAAATCTCTCAGGAGAAAGATTCTGAAATATTATGCCTCTTTGCCTGAAAACGAGGTTAATGATGAGCAGCGGGAAATACTTAAATATCTTGAGAATAATCAGATCAGAATCTTTCCATATCCCTTCCATGAGAATTATTCCTCTGACAAAATTGAAGTAGTATATGACAAGGAGAGAGGAATGCGATATGTTTTGCATAAAGGGGAAAGGTTATATTTTAGAAAACGATGGAATGAGAAAAGAATTAAACGTGCATATTCCGATCTGCTTAGGGAACAGGATAATGACAGTCCGCACAGGTATTTAACAGGTACATTTACGGTTGGTGAGAATGATGTTATTGCCGATATAGGTGCCGCTGAAGGTAACTTTTCTTTAGAGGTAATAGATAAAGTCAAAAAGATTTACATATTTGAACATAACAAGTACTGGATTGAAGCTCTTAAGTCTACATTTGCCCCATGGCCGGAAAAAGTTGAAATAATTGGCAAATATGTCTCGGATATCAATGTTATAAATCACATCAAATTAGATACTTTCTTTGAAGATAGAAAAGATATTACTTTTCTCAAGATAGATGTCGACGGGGCTGAAGCAATTGTACTTAATAGCTGCAAAGACATATTTAAATCGGACAGACCTCTTAAAGTGGTACTCTGCACTTATCATAAAAATAACGATGAAAAGGTGTTTACAGAATTATTGAAAAACCAGGGATTTATTGTCAAACCATCTAAAGGATATATGATAAATTATTATGATAAAAAGCTGGAGACTCCCTATTTCAGGAGGGGCCTTATCAGAGCTGAAAAATAATAAAACAAGAAAAGTCTCTGGAGTTATTCTATCAATCCATTTAATGAAAGAATTTATTTATTGTAATCCGAAGAATTTGAATACCGAAGGTCTGTTCTTGGCAGATGTATTAAAATCACAGTAATAATTTCCCTGATTAATAAACCTTTCATAACTTTAGCAGGAAATTAATTTCAATTTTAATGAGTAACAATAATAATGTTTATATGAAAAAGACAATTACTCTTCTGACTGTTATTCTGGTGTTCTGTTTTTTAACCGAAGCACAGGATTCTAAAGCTCCTGAAGGCTTTACTTCAATCTTCAACTGCAAGGATTTTACAAACTGGAAGGTTCCTGAAGGTGACAACGGACACTGGAAAATTCTCGATGGTGTCATTGATTACGATGCTGAAAGTGAAGCTCCGGGGGATAAAAGCCTGTGGACCGAAAAGCAATACAGGGATTTTATTCTGTATGTTGACTTCAGGATTAAATCAACACCTTATAAGAACCCGAATGTGCCGATCATTTTACCATCAGGGCTCCATAAACGTGATGAAAACGGAAAGGAGATCAGAATGGTAGTGCCCGATTCAGATTCAGGGGTAATGCTTAGAGGCAGCTCCAAAGCACAGCTTAATATCTGGTGCTGGCCAACGGGTTGCGGAGAGATGTATGGTTACAGAATGGATGCCAAAATGCCTCCCGAGGTACGTCGGGCTGTAACACCTGTTACAAATGCTGATAAAGACATTGGAGAATGGAACACCTTTAAAGTTACTGTCAAAGAGAATGTAGTTAACGTGGAACTGAATGGCATCCCTGTGATCATCAATGCAGCACTTCCCGGATTGCCAGAAGTGGGCGCTATCGGCCTTCAGCATCATGGCAGCAAAAAAGACGGAGTGTGGAACAGCCCTCCTGCACTGGTGCAATTCAGAAATATCTATATTAAAGAAATCTGAAGCTCTGATATGCTAAAATATCTGGTCATTTAACCATCCCGGCCGGTTGGTAGTGATCCCTTTTACACCTGATGAAATCAGCCTTTTTGCTTCATCGGGAGCATCAACGGTCCAGGTAAAAAGTTCGAGATTAAGATCTTTTACCCTGCGAGATACCTGTTCATTAATGATATTGTAATGGAGACTTACACCTTCGAGACCGGCTTTGGGCACAAGGTCTATATTCTTATTCAGTAGATCAGGATTGCTGCATAACCAGTAACAGGAATTATGCGGAAATGCTTTTTTTGTTGCTTTGATCGTTTCAAAATCAAACGCGATAAAAGAAAAGCTCCTGTTTCTGCCGTGTTTTTTAATAATTTTCTTAAGAAAAGGCAACGCCTCAATGCCGCATTTAAGCTCAATGACAAGCTCTTTTCCTTTGGGGACTTCGACTATAATTTCCTCGAGAAAGGGTATTCTTTCTCCTTTGTATTTTGGATCCTTGAACAAACCCACATCAAGCTGTCTGAGTATTTCTGAATGAGTATC
Organism: Bacteroidales bacterium UBA2198; assembly: GCA_002328625.1. Classification (GTDB taxonomy): domain Bacteria; phylum Bacteroidota; class Bacteroidia; order Bacteroidales; family VadinHA17; genus LD21. The sequence goes on along the minus strand of DCVC01000003.1, from coordinate 3,199 downwards.
CTTTACTATATGGTCATGACCTGATGTCCTTTTTGTGTTGGAATCATGAATACACATTATTCGGTTGTCTTTCGACATGTAAATATCCACTTCAACGGCATCGGCACCCAGCTCCCATGCAAGCTTTGATGAGGCTACTGTGTTTTCGGGTGCCAAATACGAAGCTCCCCTGTGAGCAATTATCTGAACCTGGGTAAATGAAAAATTTGAAGAAACCAGAAAAAAAGCCAATATCATAATTTTTTGCATTCTGAAAATAACTTATTTATTAATAACCTGTTTCTCAAGAACTCTGTTCAGTTCTTTTTTAATTATTTCCGCCCATAAAGCATATCCGTTTTCATTAAGATGCAACTTATCGGATGCAAATAATTCATTCCGTGGCAATCCGCTGGCATTCAGAAATGCTTGTTCAGTATGGATATAATATGTGTGGTGATGATTTTCACATATTTTTCTGATCATTTCATTGGTTTTTTTGATATCCGGCCATACATGCCACCTGGCTGATGTCGGAGTTATACCGATCCAGAAAACAGGAGTCCTCGGAAATTTCCTGCGGATTATAAAAAGCGTTTTACGGAATAATTGTGCAACTTGTTCGGGACTTTTGTCATTTTGATCACCTGATATATCGTTAGGGATGAAAAGTACTATTGCACTGCAATCATGAGGATATACTATCCTGTCTGCATAAACGGCAAAATCACTTAACCTTGCACCTCCATAACCTCTCTGTATAACATTGTAGGGCAGCATGTCTTTACCTATTGTCGACCAGAGTCTTATGCTCGAACTGCCGGCAAATAATACAGCATTTGACGGGTATGATTTGGAAATATCAAGTTGTTCAAATTTCACTATCTCACTTTCCCATGCTTTCACTTCGGGAAGATCCCTGTACATCCTCAGCGATGAACAGGAAAGCATCAGGATTGAGAGCAGAATTATCAGATACCTTTTCATATATTTAAGTGTTTAATTTTCGAAAAATAGTACACTTCAAAATTGCAAAAAAACCTGCAAAAACTACCATCAGTCAGGCCTTATTACTATTGAACCTGATTAATTCATAAACATGAATTAATCACCCGAAGGGCTGACGAAATAATTGGGAAACAATTATTTGTCAGGGTTAACCTTGACATTGAAAATCATTTTGTTACTTTCTTGCTATTTCGTATCTTACTGATTTTCAATCGTCAACACTTCGTGTGAAAAATTCTATGAACTTTTCAGGTGAAAATTCAGGATTGCAAAATACTACCTGTTTACTAATTATATAAAAAGAACTATAATACATTGACTTAGTGAAACTTATTGCATTTAGGATGTTTTTTCACTGCCAGGATAACAAGACACTAATCTGATATCAGCTGATAAGATTTCAACAGGTTTAAATAATCAGGTGTTGGCTATTTATTTATAAATTAGCGACGATTTTTCTTAGTCATTTAATTTGTTTTATCTATGGATACTCCCGCAACAGGTGAAAGAGATAGTTTCACCAGCAAATTCGGAGTGATAGCGGCCGCTGCCGGTTCGGCAATAGGCCTTGGAAATATCTGGAGATTTCCTTATGTAACAGGAGAAAATGGTGGTGGAGCCTTTTTATTTATTTATCTGCTACTGGTCATTGCTATTGGAATCCCTGTAATGACATCGGAGTTTATTATCGGCCGCTCTGCACAGAAAAATCCGTACGGAGCATTTAAGTTGCTCGCTCCGGGCAAACCATGGTACCTGATAGGACTTATGGGTGTTAGCGCTGCTTTCATGATACTTGCTTTTTACACAACAGTTGCAGGATGGACGCTTGAGTACATTTACCAGTCATTAACAGGAAACCTTTCTGGAAAAGGCGACAGAGAACTGACCGATATGTTCAATAGTTTTCTCGGAAGCTCGTTCCGCCCTCTTATCTGGTTTATTATGTTTATGGGATTTACTGCATTAATAATCTTATCAGGTGTAAGGAGAGGCATTGAGAAGTACACGAAGATACTTATGCCGTTTCTGTTTGTCCTTTTAGTGATACTTTGCATAAGATCAGTTACTCTTGAAGGATCCGGAGCAGGATTGAAATTCCTGTTCCGCCCTGATTTCAGCAAAATCAATCCAAAAACGATTCTCGAAGCACTTGGTCAGGCTTTCTTTTCGCTTAGTATTGGGATGGGAACATTAATAACTTATGGATCATACATCCGAAAAACAGAAAATCTTGCCTCATCCGCACTGTTCGTGGTACTGGCTGATACTATCATCGCTATTGTTGCAGGCATTGCAATTTTCCCTGCGTTGTTTGCTTTAGGAGGTTCTCCGGCATCAGGAACGGGTCTTGTTTTTATTGTATTGCCCGGTATATTTCAGAAACTGCCTTTTGGGGAAATGTTTGCATTGATCTTCTTTGTTCTTCTTTCGATAGCAGCTCTTACATCCACTATTTCAGTTCTTGAAGTCATTGTAGCCTATCTGGTTGAAGAGCTTAATTTGACAAGGCGCAAGGCAACCATTGCTGCCACTCTGTCTGTATCTGTGCTTGGCATGGTCACTGTC
>DCVC01000003.1:0-563 GCA_002328625.1 Bacteroidales bacterium UBA2198 | reverse complement strand
CTTTTTATGTTTATTGTGAAATTCATTGCCCCTGTAGCTATCGCTATGGTCTTCCTGTATAGTCTGGGGATCTTAAAATTTTAAAAGCACCTTGTGCTTTGTATCTTAACCTTGTATCTCATCTGAAAATACTGCTCCTGGCAGATCTCTGAGATTATACCTTGAGGCCATTGATTCACCATATGCTCCGGCCGATCTGATAGCAATCATATCACCCCTGCGGGTTTCGGGAAGCTCAATGTACTTGGCAAAAGTATCAGCCGACTCACATACAGGACCTACTACATCATATCTGTATAAGCTTCCTGCTGATGTCAGATTCTCAATTTTGTGATGTGCCTGATAAAGTGCAGGGCGTATAAGATCGGTCATTCCGGCATCTATTATAGCAAACAATGTATTGCTTCCGTTTTTGATATAAAGAACTCTTGAAATAAGTGAACCACATTGACCAATAATACTTCGTCCCGGTTCTATATGAATCCTTTGCCCCGGTCGAAGATCAATGAATTCATTTATCATTGAAAAATAGTTTTCAAAAAGTGCAGGTTTTTCAGGATCCT
>DCVC01000340.1:4817-7386 GCA_002328625.1 Bacteroidales bacterium UBA2198 | reverse complement strand
GTAGGTATAATTATTCTATCAGCTTTTTTCCCGGCGCTGCTTACAGGAAATATCTTCAGGGAACTTACCGGTGGAAAAGGTCACGGTAGCAATCCTTCATCTGTTTACAGTGCGGATCTTGCAGGTTCAGCTCTTGGATTTATTTTATTTTCGGCACTTGCAGTTCCCATTCTTGGTATCAAATTTTCTGTAATTACATTATCTGCTCTGATTTTTGTTGGTTTTATATTCGGTACAGCAAAGAACAAATACTAGTTTTGATTAATTTTGAGGTATCTTTATGAGCTGAATGAAGAGAGATGATTATAACATAAACAAACGGGAGTTTCTGAAAAAATGCGTTGCTCTCTCAGCAGGTATGATGTGTCTCCCTGATCTCTCTGTTTTTTCAGGGAATACATCTGACTTACAGGGTATATACAAAAAAATAGCCATGTTCCAGGAGGAAACCCCAAGAGGAATCATGTGCAGGATCTGTCCAAATGAATGTGTTCTCAAGGAGGGTGAATTAAGCAAATGCAACAACCGCAGAGTTTATAAATCAAAACTTTATACTCTTGCATACGGGAATCCCTGTTCTGCTAATGTTGATCCTATAGAAAAGAAGCCTTTGTATCATTTTCTTCCAGGATCACGGGCATATTCCATAGCAACGGCCGGATGCAACCTGGTATGTCTAAATTGTCAGAACTGGGCAATTTCACAAACAAGTCCGGATAAGACCCGCAACTTCGATCTTATGCCCGGGAAAGTGGTCGAAGAGTGTATAAATAAGAACTGCAGTTCAATTGCTTATACTTATTCAGAACCTGTGACCTTTTATGAATATGCCTTTGAAACGGCAACACTGGCAAGGAGAGCCGGAATCAGGAACATAATAAAATCTAACGGATATATCAATGAGGAACCTCTGAGAAAATTATGCAGTGTTATTGACGCTGCCAATATCGATCTAAAATCATTTAATGAGAGCACCTATCTTAAGCTGACCGGAGGTAAGTTGCAGCCCGTCCTGAATACCCTTAAAGTATTAAAGGAAGAAGGGATATGGCTTGAGATTACCAATCTTATCGTTCCTAACTGGACCGATAAAACAGACGAGATAAGGAAAATGTGCAGATGGTTAAGTGACAACGGGTTCAATAATGTTCCCATTCATTTCAGCAGATTTTATCCCACACATAAGCTTGAACAACTGCCACCGACTCCTGTTGATATGTTAAACAGGACAACACAGATTGCATCAGAAGAGGGGTTGTTATATGTATATACCGGGAACGTACCGGGTAATGAAAAATCTGACACAAAATGCCCCTCATGCAATTCAAATCTGATTGTCCGGCAAGGGTACCGCATAGCAGCCAATAATTTAATATCTGGTAAGTGCAATAAATGCGGCAAGACCATTGAAGGAGTCTGGAGCTGATACAAGATTACNNAATAATCCTGTTATCTCTGATTTTGAATATGATTTGCTGTTCAATGAACTGGAAAACCTGGAAAAGAGATTTCCATGGCTCATAAGTGAAAGCTCTCCGACTCAAAAGGTTGGCAGTGACATTGTTAGGGAGTTTATTCAATATACTCATAAATACCCTATGCTTTCGCTTGGGAATACTTACAGTGAAGAAGAGCTTCGTGATTTTGATAAAAGGCTGAGGAAATCAATTTACGGTGAGGTTGAATATACCTGCGAATTAAAATATGACGGAGCTTCCATAAGTATAACCTATGAAAGCGGGATTTTAAAAAGGGCCCTTACCAGGGGAGATGGTACAATTGGCGATGACGTAACTGAAAACATCAGGAAAATAAGAAATATCCCCATAAAAGCTGCAGGAGAAAAAGTCCCTGAAACGTTTGTGATCAGAGGTGAAATACTTATGCCAAGGGCTGTTTTTAATAAGCTTAATTCAGAAAGAGTAAAAAATAACATCTCTCCTTTTGCCAATCCGCGCAACGCTGCCTCTGGAACTCTAAAATTACTTGATCCTGAAATTGTTGCTTCGAGAAATCTTGAATGTCTTTTTTATTTTCTTCTTGGAGATAACCTTCCTCACAAAACCCATTATGACAATTTAAAAGAAGCTTCAGGATGGGGCTTCAAAGTTCCTGAAAGCATAACCATTTGCAGAAGCATTGATGAAGTCCTTAATTATATTGTAGAATGGGAGGCTGAAAGAAAAAATCTTCCTTTCGACATTGACGGTATTGTAATAAAGGTTAATTCACTCGATCAACAGAAAGAGCTGGGGTTTACTGCAAAATCGCCCCGGTGGGCTATTGCATACAAATATAAAGCCGAACAGGCCAGTACAAAACTTTTATCAGTCTCTTTTCAGGTAGGAAGAACGGGGAGTGTTACTCCAGTGGCAAATCTTGAACCTGTTCTCCTGGCCGGAACAACAATAAAGCGGGCATCGCTTCATAATGCAGATCAGATAGAGTTACTCGACCTCCATTTAAATGATGTGGTATATGTTGAAAAGGGAGGAGAAATAATTCCAAAGATTGTCGGGGTTGATCGCTCACTAAGGAATGAAATGAGCCAACCTGTTATGTTTATTTC
>DCVC01000340.1:0-4659 GCA_002328625.1 Bacteroidales bacterium UBA2198 | reverse complement strand
CCACTCGAGCGATTGGGTGAAAGATCATCGGCCAATATAATAAACAGTATTAGAGATTCAACAAAAACGCCCTATCACAGGGTACTTTATGCTTTGGGAATCAGACATGTCGGGGAAACAGTATCAAAGATAATCTCCCGGAAATTCAGGTCAATAGACGATCTGATGAAAGCTGACATTGATCAGCTTACAAATATTCATGAAATTGGACCCAGAATAGCTGCAAGCATTGTTTCATTCTTCGCTGATGAAGAGAATCTTGAAATAATCGGGCGACTGAAGAAGAAAGGGATTAATTTCAGTGAAGAGTCGATTGAAGTATCAGACGGGTTAGTTCTGGATAAAAAAATCATTGTCATATCTGGAGTATTTGATAAGCACAGCAGAGAAGAGTACAAAGAGTTAATCGAAAATAATGGCGGAAAATGTTCTTCATCAATTTCAGGCAGTACATCTTTCATACTTGCCGGCAGAAATATGGGATCCTCAAAAAAGGAAAAAGCTGCAGAGCTAAGAATACCATTGGTTTCAGAAACGGAATTTCTTAAATTAATTGGCAAGGAATATTAAAAATAGATTGCTTTTATTACCAAAAAACTGTTAGGTTTGCAGCATGGATTTATTCAGCGGAATCAGGTTAAAAGTTGCCAAGGCAATGCTCACCGGACGAGTATCAAAGGTAAAAAGAAAGCCATCTTTTATAAACCTCAGTGATATAAAGAGCATTGGGATTGCATGGAATGCATCAAGAACTCAGGATTTTGCTGTTCTATCACGCTTCTGTCAAAAAATGCATGAAAGAAATATTGAGGTAACTGTTCTTGGTTATTTCCAGGGTAAGAACCTGCCTGATCAATATACCGCAATAAGATTCCTTACATGTTTTAAGAAAAACGAACTCGATTTTTTTTATCGTCCTGTCAGAAACGATGTTAATTCATTTATCAGGAATCGTTTTGATGTTCTTATAACCATTAATTTCGAAAATCTGTTCCCACTGGTATATGTCTCTGCTTTATCTGAGGCAATCCTGAAAATTGGATTGTTTGGCACTGAACCAGAAAATTTGCCGTATGATCTAATGATGGAGTTAAAAAACTCTGTTAATGTTGAAGACTATCTTAACCAAATCCTCTATTATCTGGGGATGATCAATTCAGAACCGGTTAAAACCGCAGTTTAATATTTTTCAAGATGAAAAAATTCAAAGGCACAGGAGTAGCTATTGTCACACCATTTAAGAACGATTCAAGCATCGATTTTGCTGCTTTAGGTCGGGTTATTAACCACGTTATAAACGGGGGAATTAATTATATTGTTGCTATGGGAACCACAGGTGAAGCATCAACTCTTACCAAAGATGAAAAGAAAGCTTTGATTTCCTATGTTCTCGAAGTTGCTGATAATCGGATTCCTGTGGTTGTTGGCATCGGAGGGAACAATACACAGGAGGTAATCAATACAATCCGCCATACCGACCTTTCAGGAGTAGATGGTATCTTGTCGGTAGTACCATATTATAACAAACCAAATCAACGGGGATTATTTCAGCATTTCAAAGCTGTTGCAACATGCAGTCCTGTATCAGTAATCATGTATAATGTTCCTGGACGAACAAGCAGTAATCTGACTGCAGAAACATGTCTCCAGCTTGTTCATGAATGTGAAAACATTGTGGGATTAAAAGAAGCGTCGGGTGATATGAAGCAAATAATGAGCATCTTGAAAGGTAAGCCTGAAAATTTCAATCTGATTTCAGGCGATGACCTGATGACTATTCCAATAATTGCGGCAGGAGGAGCTGGCGTTATTTCAGTCCTTGCCAATGCATTTCCATCACATTGCACTGAGCTTGTAAACAACTGTTTAAAAAATAATTATAAGCAAGCACGTGAAATACAGTTCAAATTCCTTGAACTAACAGAATTATTGTTCACCGAAGGGAATCCTCCCGGAATAAAAGCAGCGTTGAATGTTCTGAATATCTGCCATAATAATCTCAGGCTTCCTCTGGTCCCTGTCAGCAGACAGACTTATACAAGAATTCAGAAAGCGACAGAAGAAGCCGGAAAAAGCTGATCATATATTAGCCCTGGTACCCAAAGCTGCCGATTGTTGAGCACCATGGCAATGCTTATATTTCTTGCCGCTTCCGCAAGGGCAGGGATCATTTCTTCCAATTTTCTTATCTACTCTGACCGGTTCAGCTTTCTGAGTTTTTTCCGGGGCGCCTCCACCAGTGGAACTGTATTGGGAAAAGTCACTTTTTGAGGTTCTGTACTTGCTCATATCAACCTGGCGTCTGCGTTGCGCCTCCTTAACCTGATCAGGATCCTGTATTGGGATGTGGCCCTTCATGAGTGTGCTTAAAACATCCTTATTCACTTTTGCCACCATAGTTTTAAAGAGTTCAAATGATTCGAACTTGTATATAAGCAGTGGATCCTTCTGCTCATAGGTTGCATTTTGAACCGCCTGTTTAAGCTCATCCATCTCTCTCAGGTGCTCTTTCCATGCATCATCAATGGTAGCAAGAACAACAGTCTTTTCATATGCTTTTGCCAGCTCCTTACCCTCCGATTCGGCTGTAGCCTTAAGGTTTGTAACAACCTGGAATACCTTTAATCCGTCGGATATCGGTACAACTACATTCTCGTATGCATGTGACATCCTTTCATAAACATCTTTTATAACAGGATAGGCCTGCTGAGAGATTGCTTCAACCTTTCTTTTATATGTTTCAATAACTTTAGCATACACCTGTTCAATAACCTGATCGGATGTTATCTTCAGGAATTCTTTGGCAGGAACTGGTGAATCCATTGAAAATGAGCGTATAAGATCAAAATCAAAGTTTTCAAAGTCACCTTCTTTATGATAGGCATCCACTGTGTTCTCGATAACATCATACATCATGTTAGCAATGTCAACAGATAATCTTTCGCCGAGCAGAGCATGTCTTCGCTTTTTATATATCACCTCGCGCTGTGAATTCATCACATCATCATACTCCAGAAGTCTTTTTCTGATTCCAAAGTTATTTTCTTCGACTTTTTTCTGTGCGCGTTCGATAGATTTTGAGATCATGGGATGCTGGATCATTTCTCCGTCTTTCAATCCCAGCTTATCCATTATTCCTGCAATTCTTTCAGAGCCGAACAATCTCATAAGCTCATCTTCGAGGGACACAAGAAACTGGGATGATCCCGGATCTCCCTGCCGTCCCGACCTGCCGCGAAGTTGCCGGTCAACCCTTCGTGATTCATGCCTTTCGGTACCCACTATTGCCAGGCCTCCGGCTTTACGAACTTCACTTGTAAGTTTAATATCCGTCCCTCTCCCTGCCATATTGGTCGCGATTGTAATTGTACCTGTTTTGCCCGCCTCCGCTACAATCTCTGCTTCCCTCTGATGAAGTTTCGCATTCAGGACATTATGCTTCAATCCCTTCATTTTAAGCATTCTGCTCAATAATTCAGATATTTCAACTGAAGTGGTTCCAACAAGTACGGGGCGTCCCTGCCGGTTCATATCAGCTATTTCATCAATTACCGCGTTGTATTTTTCCCTTTTTGTTTTGTAAACCTGATCTTCACGGTCTAATCTTATTACAGGTCTGTTAGTTGGGATCACAACAACATCCAGCTTATAAATATTCCAGAATTCACCTGCTTCAGTTTCGGCAGTTCCTGTCATACCTGCCAGTTTGTGATACATTCTGAAGTAATTCTGAAGAGTTATTGTGGCATATGTCTGGGTAGCCTCTTCAACCTTTACATTTTCTTTTGCCTCTATTGCCTGATGAAGTCCGTCGGAATAGCGTCGTCCCTCAAGTATCCTGCCGGTTTGTTCATCAACAATCTTGACCTTATTATCAATAACCACATACTCAATATCCCGGTCGAACAGGGTCCACGCCTTAAGAAGTTGGGTCATTGTATGAACCCTCTCAGATTTTACGGAATAATCCTGTAAAAGTTCATCTTTCTTCATAAGTTTTTCTCTTTCAGTCAGGCTTGTTTTTTCCAGGTCAGCTATTTTTGAGCCGACATCAGGAAGAATGAAAAAACTTGCATCCTCAACGGATGTTGAAATAAGGTCAAGTCCTTTTTCCGTAAGTTCAATGGTATTAGCTTTTTCGTCGATAACAAAATAAAGCTCATCTGTCACTTTGGGCATCTCCTTGCTGTTATTCTGCATGTAGAAATTCTCAGTCTTCAGCAGAAGTGACTTATTGCCCTCCTCGCTAAGGAACTTGATAAGAGCATGGTTTTTTGGCAGCCCTTTAAAAGCCCTCAGCAGAAGTAATCCGCCATGTTCATTTTTCCCATCCGAAATATTTTTTCTTGCATCTGCAAGTATTTGAGTAACGAGCTTTTTCTGGGCATTTACCAGTTTATCAACCTTAGGTTTCAACTCATCAAACTGCTGGGTATCGCTTTTTGCAGTGGGACCGGAAATGATAAGAGGGGTTCTTGCATCATCAATAAGTACTGAGTCAACCTCATCAACTATGGCATAATGATGCTTCCGTTGCACCAGATCCTCAGGATTAATTGCCATATTGTCCCTGAGATAATCAAAGCCGAATTCATTATTTGTACCGAAAGTGATATCAGCATTATAGGCTTTACGACGGTCAGCTGAATTTGGCTGATG
>DCVC01000159.1 GCA_002328625.1 Bacteroidales bacterium UBA2198 | reverse complement strand
ATCCCTCCGATATCTATCTTCTCAATTATTTCCTCTTCATCATCGACCGACTGAACTGTCTTTTCAAAAGGATAAAGATCTACGATCACAAGATCTATTTCCCGTATATTGTATTTTGAAAGTTGTTCTTTATCGCCCTGATTATCTCTTCGGGCCAGTATGCCTCCAAAAACTGCAGGATGCAGTGTCTTTACCCTGCCGCCAAGAATGGAGGGAAAAGTGGTCAGATCCTCTACTGTTAAGGCAGGAATTTCCATATCTTTTATAAAACTGAAAGTTCCGCCCGTTGAATATATTTTAACATTTAATTCATGAAGTGTTCTGACTATGGGATCCAATCCATCTTTATGAAATACAGAAATCAAAGCACTGTTAATTCTTTTATCACTCATTATCTGATAATTATGATTGCAGTCTCCAGTTTTTGTCAGGCGCTTAAAAATAGATATTTTTTTATAATACTCAACACATTATTAATGGGATTATCTCTAAACATTTTGGGATTTTCTTATCTTTGACTCTTTGCTTAAAAAAATCTGGAATGTTTCTAAGATTATTCAGGGAGGGGATTCTGTTTGCGATTAATTCAATATATGTTAATAAGTTACGTACTTTTCTTTCTTTGTTTGGAATAACAATCGGGATTTTCTCAATTATATCAGTGTTCACTGTGCTCGACTGGATGGAAAAATCAATCCGCGATAGCATTAATTCGATGGGAGATAACGTAGTTTATGTTCAGAAATTTCCCTGGTCTTTTGATCCTAACCTTGCATGGTGGGATATTATAAGATGGCCCTCCGTTTCATTGAACGACTATGAGGCTGTCATGAATAAATCTACAAAAGCAGAATCGATCTGTTTTGGTGTTTTTCAATCGGAGAAAATAAAATACAAGAATAATGTGGCCAATGACGCTGTACTGGGAGCTGTGACCACAGATCTGGAAAAGGTTGTAACATTCGAAATCGAAAAAGGCAGATATTTTTCCTCATTCGAATCGGCCGGAGGTAATAATGTTGCAGTATTAGGCGCTGAAATTGCTGAAAGATTATTTGAGAAGGGTGAACCGGTTGACAAAGAAATTACTATTTCAGGCTTTAAAACCCGGGTAATAGGTGTTCTTAAAAAGGAAGGCAAAGGTGGAATCAGTTTGAGTAATGCTGACCAGTTAACTATTATTCCTTTGAATTTCGGAAAGAGTTTTATCAATTTGCGTAACAGGTTTGTTGAAACACAACTTATGATAAAAGCAAAGCCCGGAGTTTCGGTCCAGGAGCTTTCCGATGAAACTACAATGATCTTACGGGCCTCAAGAAGACTAAAGCCGGGAGAAATATCAAACTTTTCTGTCAACAGGGCCAGTATGCTCTCACAGGGATTTGAAAGTGTTTTCAGGGGAATCAACATTGGTGGGTGGCTTATTGGAGGATTTGCAATCCTGGTGGGAGGTTTTGGAATTGCAAATATCATGTTCGTTTCCGTCAGGGAAAGAACTAATATAATCGGAATTCAAAAAGCTCTTGGTGCAAAAAGGTTTTTTATACTTCAGCAGTTTCTTACGGAATCAGTCTTATTGTCGGTTATTGGTGGCATGCTTGGGCTGGTTCTGATTTTTATAGCCACCTTAGCCATAAATTATCTTTACGAACTTGACATGCATCTTACTCTGGCGAATGCCATTCTTGCAATTTTTATTTCAGGTATTATAGGGATTGTGGCAGGGTATGCCCCGGCCTATTCCGCTGCAAGGATGAACCCGGTGGATGCTATAGGATTTTCATTCTGATTTTTGGGTATTTGCCGTTATCCAGTTTGTCAGATGAATAAATTGTTCAACCGATAATTCTTCAGGCCTCAACTGACCTCCGGGAAGTCCGTTATCTTTAACATCAAAAGCGGCTTTCACAGAATTTCTAAGGATCTTGCGCCTCTGATTAAAACATGATTTAACAACCCGGGAAAAAAGATCCTCGTCACAATCCAGAATTTCAACCTTATTTCTAACCAGATGAACAACTCCGGATTCGACCCTGGGAACAGGCGAAAAAGCACCTGGTGGGACTGTGAACATGTAGTGCGCTGAATAATAAGCCTGAAGAAGGACACTGAGTATTCCATATGTCCTTGAGCCAGGTGGGGAACAAATCCTTTTTGCAACCTCTTTCTGAAGCATACAACATACTTCCATCACTTTATCCCTGTGTTTTAGGACTTTAAATAATATCTGTGTTGAAATGTTATATGGAAAATTCCCGATTATTGCCAGCTTGCCGGAGAAAAAAACGTCAATATCCATTTTAAGGAAGTCTCCTTTGATTATGTTTTTGAGTTCCGGCAAATGGGATCTGAGATAATTCACTGACTCATTATCTATTTCAATTACTCTGAAATCATGAAGATCTTTTTTAATCAGATCTTTAGTAAGAATTCCCATTCCCGGACCGATCTCAAGAACGGAATCATATCCCTCGCCTGAAAGAATACCCGTAATTTCCCGGGCAATCTTCCGGTCGTTCAGAAAATGCTGCCCCAGACTTTTTTTTGGTTTAACTCTGGCCATTCGAGAGAGAAATATTCCTGAAGACAATCATGTCTGCAATAACTCCCTTCCGTATTTTCTCCAGATAATCGGAATATTGAGAGCTTCAAGAAAGACAATGAAGCGTTTCAGTACATCATAGTATAATGTAACAAAAAGAAATACGATCATCACCCAGATTGCAAAAGTATTAAAGAAGAGGGTTCTGATCTTCAGATTCCCAACCTGTTTATATGGTGCATAAAAGTGTGCCCGCCCATATCTGGATCCGGGTTTCATGAAAATGGGATCAGCTTTCTGGATCAGCTTCCTGTCAGAATCAAGAATTTTAATGGTACCTAACCTGTTAAGCACCACATTAGCCACATTTTCATTATAGCTCATATCTCTTAAACGCAGAAATTCATCAGTCCCTACTTGTATCTTTATCATGTTGTATAAAGAATCACGCTGAAGGGATACAAGTCTGCTTCTTACTCTGAAGGAGCTCATAAGAGTGTCAAGATACAATCTGGCATTATCAGCAATAAAATCGTTGAACCTTTCATAGTGGAGATCCCTGAACCAGCCTCCCGGTCTTATACCTGAAAGAGAAGATAGTTCGTTAATATGATAATTGATTTTTCTGAAATTACTCTCTGATTGTTCACGATAAATTTCATTTTTCCCGGCAACTCTGCACTCTTCAACCTTAACTTTCAGTGTAGGTACAAGAAATGAAGCTATCCAGTCATTCTGGCTTATTTCCATGTCATGATCAAAGAAAGGCTTTTCAAATTTGTTGCTTTTAAACGCTTCAACCATAATTGCTTCATAAGACCACCGTGTAACCATTGCATCCCCTATTACCGGGACGTAGATCTTTCTCGTTAATGCCCTGTGCAGATCATCAAAACGGATCATTGCTCCCCCGAGTATCAGCATTGGTACAAGCAGCAGAGGAATAAGGATGTATATACTGACGGCTGTTCTCATCCCTGCTGATATGTTCAATCCCAGCACATTACCGAAGCATGACGTGGAGAACAATATCAACCATTGCTGAAACAACATTCCCTTCACCTGAAGAAGGTAATGTGCCACAAGAACAAAGAGAAAGGATTGTAAAGCTGATAAACCGAAAAGAAAAGTAATTTTCGAAAACAAATAACTTACTCTGCTTATATTAAGGTACTTTTCCCTTTCAAGTATTTTTCTGTCCCTGAAAATTTCCTCTGCACTAACTGTGAGTCCGATAAAAAGGGCAACAATGACAGACATGAAAAGAAATATGTAATAATTCTTGTTTGCAGCAAAGATGTATGTGTCATTTTCAGTGTACTTTGAAATAAAACCAAGGATTAAAGCCAGCAGTGGAGCCTCAAGAAGATTGATGGTAATATATTGCTGGTCGGCCAGCTTTCGTGTAATATTCCTTTTTACAAATGTTTTTACCTGTTCAATTTTTTTTGGAACTCTGAAGTTACTTATGGGTATTGCCGATTTTGCAGGTTTCTCCTTAAGAACAGGCATCATCTTCTTACGGTATTTTTCATACCATTCCTGCGGACTTACCTGTCGCTCTTTTCCCTCGAGTCCTGAATTATCAATTACTTTAACCTCTGTTATATGCAGGATATCATCAGTCTCAATATTACCACAATTCGGACATTCACTTTCAGCAGCATTTGCCTGCGAAGTCTCTGTCTTAAAATAAACAAGGGCCTCTACCGGATCACCATCATAAATCATATATCCGCCTTTGTCAAGTATCCATAGTTTGTCGAACATTTTCAGGACGGAAGATGAAGGCTGGTGAATAATGGCAAAAACGAGTCTCCCGCTTAAAGCCTGGTTTTTAAGAAGCACCATCACCTTTTCTGAATCAAATGAAGAGAGCCCGGATGTGGGTTCATCAATAAAAAGAACGACAGGTTCACGCATAAGTTCAAGGCCGATATTGAGCCTCTTGCGCTGCCCCCCGCTGATTTTTTTATTTAATGGATCACCAACCTGTAAATCTTTTATTTCGTAAAGATCCAGGTCATGAAGTACCTTTTGCACAGTAGAATCAAGCTGCTCCTCATTGTAATTCCCGAAACACAGGCGTGCATTATAATAAAGATTCTGATATACCGACAGCTCCTCAATCAGAAGATCATCCTGCGGAACAAAACCAATTAATCCGTTAAGTTTTTCCGAATCGGCATGTATATCATACCCGTTTATATAGAGGTTTCCTGACTCCGGTGTGATCTTGCCATTCAAAATATTGAGCATAGTGCTTTTACCAACCCCGCTTCCTCCCATTAAGCCAATCAGATTTCCTGATTCAATCCTGAAACTCATCTTGCGGATACCATTGTCGGAATTCTTAAAAATATACTCTATATCATGACCTTCAAGAAAAATTGTTTCCGAGAATTTCCTTGACACAAATTTTTTGTAAATCCTTGAATAATAAACAGGTTCAATACCATGCCCCTTGATATTTACTCCCCTTTCAAGCAGATAGGGCCTGCATGCTATTATATCACGACCTTTGAAGTAAAGCGTCATGCTGCCATCATAGGTCATAATAAGTGATCCTGTACTTTCTATATGAAGAATGAAGAGGTGCCCATGGAACCCTTTGATCCTTATATGTCGCCATTTATCGTAATTTTTGAACTCCTTATCAGCCCAGTGTTTAGGATTATCACTTTCGATTATCAGGATACAATCAGTTGAGACCTCATCATAGGTTCTGCCGATCATGAATGCACTGGCATTATCGTACTCTTTTTTTGAAATATTGAAAGTCCTTGAAACAATGTCAATTATTGTTTTCTCCTGCTCCGATACAAGGCCGTCTTCAAAGGCAAATTCCAGAAGCTGAAGAAAAACGATCATCCTCTCCTCAAGAAATAATCCTTTTCTTATCTGCCGGCAAATATTGGTAATCTGAAATGATATAAGAGAATCTTCATCTGATAGTTCTGATTTATCAACACTTTTCAGTTCATTTGAATAAAATTCCAGATTGTTTTCAAACAGAGCATAATATTCTTCTTCCAGTTCACGGTTTAAATATCGTCTGAGATAACTGCGAAGTATTTTTTTACCCCTGGAAGATATACCTCCCGGATTGATTGTTGAAACAATGGCAAAAATGTGGATCAATGCAAGTAATACAGACTCTCTCATAAAGTCATTCCGAAAAAAAAGACCGCAAAGTCACTCTTTGCGGCCATATGATTATGATAAAACTAAATAACAATCTTACTTCTGATACCTTCAATGGCTTTTGTAATGTCAATAATATTCTGATTTGTCAGACTGGTACTGAGCCCTTCATAAACCTGTTTCATCGGATCAAGTAATTTCAGAAACTCACCAACACCTGGATCATCTGCATATGCTTTGGTAATCTCAAGGTAAAGTTCAAATGATTTTTTTTGTTCAAGTAATACAACCGCTATACCGGCAACATTATAAGCAGCATCCGAAACGTGAGTTGTAAGGTACATTCCTTCGACCCATGCACCTCCCACAACAAGAAG
>DCVC01000103.1 GCA_002328625.1 Bacteroidales bacterium UBA2198 | reverse complement strand
CTAGTTTAACTTACTTTTAAGAATTAATATTATTACTTATGGAACCGATTATTTTAGCTTACATTGGAGTTGGTTTAATGATAGGGCTGGCCGGCATCGGCAGCGCTCTCGGTGTCTCAATTGGAGGTAATGCTTCCATCGGAGCTTTAAAGAAGAATGAAGATGCTTTTGGCAATTATCTGGTGTTGAGCGCTCTCCCCGGCACCCAGGGCCTTTATGGGTTTATGGGATACTTCATACTCAAGGATGTACTGACTCCGGCAATTACCTGGTTACAGGCAGGTGCAGTTTTTGGCGCCGGACTGGCACTTGGTGCAGTAGCATTGATCTCAGCAATCAGACAGGGACAGGTATGTGCAAACGGTATTGCGGCAATAGGATCGGGTTATAACGTATTTGGCAATACAATGATACTTGCCGTATTCCCTGAATTGTATGCAATTATTGCTTTTGCTGCCACATTCCTGATAAATGCAGCTATAACCTAGAGGTCACCAGATAATTTGCTTTCTTTATACTCTTTAATGAGCGCCTGGAAAATCTCTTTTACCGAAGATATCTTAGTCGCCTTGAATGCATTTGCCCCTGCAAATGCATATCCGCTTTCAAAATTCCCTTTAAGCGCATTTATCAGGGCTATAATTATACAGTATGGACTTTTGGTTATATCACATGTTTTGATACACTTAAAAGGACATCTTTTTGGTTGTCTTTTGCCGTCTCTTACTTTTTTGATAAAACTGCTCAGAATAGCCCTCCCTGGCATACCAACCGGACTCTTGATAATTTCAATATCTTTTTCATCTGCATTAATATATGCCTGTTTAAAAGCTGCTGAGGCATCACATTCATCAGTTGTAACAAATCTTGTTCCCATTTGTACTCCGGTGGCTCCGAGCTTCATAATATTATGAATATCCTCTCCTGTGTAGATACCACCTGCGGCAATCAGCGGAATAGGCTGATTATATCTCTCCTCAAACGATTTAAGTTCAGTAACAATCTCCGGGACAAGCCTTTCAAGAGTAAAATCCTTGTTGTTGATTTGTTCCTCTTTAAAACCCAAATGGCCCCCCGCTTTTGGTCCCTCTACAATAACTGCATCGGGAAGGTAGTCGTAGTTGGATTTCCATTTATCACAGATAATCTTAGCAGCTCTGGCTGATGATACTATAGGAATGAGCTTAGTAAGGCTCTCTTTCTTCAAGAATGAAGGTAGATCCAGCGGAAGTCCAGCTCCTGCAATAATAATATCGACCTTTTCAGCAATTGATGTCTTTATCATATCTGCAAAATTGGTCATGGCAACCATAACATTTACTCCTATAATGCCCCTGGTCTTCTCCTTTGCTTTCCGGATCTCTTCCCTGAGTCCGTGAATACTCGCTTCCAGAAAGTTTTCGGAAAAATCACGATACAAAAGTCCCAGACCTGCACTCGATATAACACCTACTCCTCCTTCATTTGCCACTGCCGACGCCAGACCCGACAGTGAAATACCAACTCCCATTCCCCCCTGTATTATTGGGACGGCGATCGCCAGATTACCAATTTTGATTCCCTTCATTTTTTTTTTGATACAAATGTAGGTCATTCTTGAGAATAGCAACAGAAAATGAGATAATTAACATAAATTAAGTAAAATATATGTCTTATTCGTCCAATTATTGATACCCGGTCCATAAATAAAAAATCTTAACTTTATGTTCTGATCTTAAAATATCATCATGAAAAATCTGTTTTTAATTTTTGTATTTATCCTGACAGGTTGCCTGATACTTTCTGCCGATACTGAAAAGGAGATTAAGGCGGGAATAAAACATGTAACTGTTTATCCCGACAGAGCCCAGTTAAATCATGAGACAACTGTTGAAATTCCTGCAGGGAAGACTCTACTCAGGCTTGGACAACTCTCCCCTTATATTGATGCTCAGAGCATACAGGTAAAAGGCTATGGAAATTTCCTGATCCTTTCCGTCAATCACAGGAACAATTATCTTCAGAATCTCGAAGAGTCACCAGAAGTGAAGAATATTAGGAACCAGATAGATGTACTTCAGATGAAAGTTGAAGATGAAAGGGCGGCTATTTCAGTTCTGAAGGAAAAAGAGGCTTTCCTTGTTGCAAACAGGGGAATCCTGGTAAAAGAGACCACCTTCACCATCGAACAGATGAAGAGTGTAATGGATCTATATACAAATAATATGGAACAGGTTACAACAACTATCCTCAGGAAGAACAGGCTGATCAGGGATTACGAGAAACAGATAACTACTCTTCAGAAACAGATCGCCGACATGATCGGAAGACTTCAATTGCCATCAGGTGAAATTGAGGTCGCAGTAAGTTCCGATAAACCGGTATCGGGCAGGTTTACTTTTAGTTATGTTGTGTCAAATGCGGGATGGTTTCCCTCATATGACATACGAGTTGACGATATAACCAAACCTGTTGCCTTATTTTACAAAGCCAACCTGTTTCAGAACTCAGGGGTCGATTGGAAAGATGTGAAATTAAGTTTTTCCAACGCCACACCATGGGTTTCGGGTAATGTTCCGGTTCTGTACCCCTGGTTTATAGATTTTTATAATCCACCAGCCATAATGATCAGAGGAACAACCTTGGGGGCAAAGCGAAGTGAAGCACCAATGCAGGCAGAAATGGCTCTGATGGACAATAAGATGGAAGTCAGGGAAGCAGAAGCTGTTCTGGTTGATGTGGAAAAAAAGGTTGGTGAAACAACAATTACTTTTGATATTACTTTACCTTATACAATCCCTTCTGATGGCAAAGTGCAGACTATCGAGATCCAGCGTACAACAACCCCTGCAGAATACAAGTACTTCACAGTACCTAAACTTTCGCCTCTTGCCTATCTTACAGGAAATATCACTGACTGGGCAAAACAGAGCCTGATAAGCGGTGAGGCTACACTTTATTTTGAGAACACATTTGCGGGGAAATCATTTCTTAATGTTAACCAATTAACAGATACTCTTACTGTTTCGCTGGGAACCGACAACAGCATTCTTATAAAACGTGAGAAAAGACAGGATTTTACGAGTAAGAGAATGCTGGGAGCAAACAAAACTGAAACTTATTCATTTCTTTTAATTGTCAGAAATAACAAAGACAATCTTGTCAGGATCACTGTGAAAGATCAGATCCCAGTCTCCTCAAACAGCGGGATAAATGTTGAGGCAATCGAACTCTCAGGTGGGAGACATAATTCCCAGACAGGAGAAGTGAAATGGGATCTTGAAATAAAACCACAGGAAACCAGACAATTGATACTTACTTATTCTGTGAGGTACCCAAAAGAGAAAACAATAATTCTGGAATAACACAGCAAAAATAGCTACATGAAAATATTGGGGAATCTTATCTGGCTTATCTTTGGAGGAATTATAATTGCTATTGAATATTTTATAGGCAGTCTGATCCTTTTTATCACAATTATCGGTATTCCATTCGGACTGCAGACTCTTAAAATGGCTTCACTTTCAATCTGGCCGTTTGGCAGGACCAGCAGAGTGCAGTCAAGAGCTTCAGGTTGCCTGCATATATTTATGAATGTTCTCTGGCTCCTTTGCGGAGGGATCTGGATAGCGCTAACTCATGCATTATTTGGCATTTTGCTTTGTATTACAATCGTTGGAATACCTTTCGGCATGCAACATTTCAAACTCACCGAAGTGGCCATTAATCCATTCGGCCGGGATATTGTGCGTATCTGATATATTCCTGATTATGTTATCTGGGACCTCTGATAATCCCCCTGTCTGATTTTCTTATAAAATCCAGAATATAATCCCTGTCTTCTGATGATTTAAATTGCTTTTCAATATATTCCAGGGCTTGCGAAATATTCAAGCTGTTTTGATAAACAGCTCTGTATATATTATGAATTTCGTCAATTCTTTCTTTTTCAAATCCCCGCCTGGTAAGGCCTACCGTATTTAATCCCATGTAGCAAAGAGGGTCTCTGTCAGCTTTGATATATGGCGGGACATCGCTACGGACCCTTGATCCTCCTCCTATAATGACATGTCCTCCTATCCTGGTAAACTGATGAACCAGTGAGCCTGCACTGACTATGGCCCAGTCATCTATTTTAACCTCCCCTGCAAGCCCGATACTGTTTCCGAGAATACAATTATTTCCAATTGAACAATCATGCCCAATGTGAGCATAAGCCATAAGTAGACAATTTTTACCAATAACAGTTTTTCCGACTGCAGCGGTGCCGCGGTTAACTGTGGCACCCTCACGAACAGTTGTGTTATCTCCTATTTCTGCAGTTGAATCTTCGCCTTTGAATTTAAGGTCCTGAGGAATGCCGGAAACCACGGATGATGGAAAGATTCTGCAATTCCTCCCTATCCTTGCACCATCAAGGATCGTTGAACTAGGACCTACCCAGGAGCCTTCTCCTATGACAACATTGCCGGCAATATATGCAAAAGGTTCAACAGTCACATTCTCAGCTAATCTTGCATTGGGATGAACAAAGGCCAAGTTTGAGATCATAGGTCAGCTATTTATTCTTAATTACCTGTGCAGTCATTTCTCCCTCTACCACAAGATGGTCACCGACAAATGCCTGTCCGAACATTGTAACTATCCCTCTTCTCAGGGGCTCAACCAGCTCCATCCTTAGAATGATAGTATCTCCCGGAACTACCTTGTGTTTAAACTTCAGCTTATCTATTTTGAGAAAATATGTGGAATATTTTTCAGGCTCATTAACATTGCTCAAAACAAGCAGGCCTCCTGACTGTGCAAGGGCTTCAACAAGAATTACCCCGGGCATAACCGGTTCATCAGGGAAGTGACCCTGGAAGAAAGGTTCGTCGAATGTGACATTTTTTATTCCGACAACACACGTCTCGTCAAGGAATATTATCTTGTCGACCAGAAGGAATGGATGCCGGTGTGGCAGGCGTTTTTTAATATCTTCAATTGTATAAACAGGCGGCAGTGTCGGATCATAAACAGGTATTTCTTTCTTTAAATTTGCCTTTTTTATCTCCTGTCTTATAAGTTTTGCAAGACGCGTGTTGGCATAATGTCCGGGGCGTGTTGCAACAACTTTGCCCTTTATGGGCCGACCAACCAGAGCCAGGTCGCCCATGAGATCGAGAAGTTTATGACGTGCCGGTTCATTAGGATACCTCAATTCAGTATTATTGAGTATGCCTGCAGTGTGTTTGTTTATTCCCGGACGGTTAAAAAGTCTTGCAATACGGTCAATCTCTGATTTCTCAACTTCTTTTTCTAGAATTACCACTGCATTGTCGAGGTCACCACCTCTTATCATGCCCTTGTTATAAAGAGATTCCAGCTCATGAAAGAAAACGAATGTGCGACTTTTGCATATCTCTTTCTCAAAATCATCAAGAGAATCAAGAATAGCATACTGGTTCCCCAGTATCCTTGAATTATAATCTATTAAAACATTTATACTGAGATGGTCATCAGGATAGATCATAAGATCAACCCCATTTTCCTCATCAGAAAAAGCTATTTTCTGTTTTACAATAAAATAGTTTCTTACATCCTTCTGTTCAACAAAACCAGCTGTTTTAATCGCTTCAGTAAATTTCCATGCTGCGCCCCCCATTATTGGGGCTTCAGGCCCGTTGAGCTCAATCAGGGCATTGTCAACACGCATGCCATTCAATGCAGCTAAAGCATGCTCAATTGTTGCCACCGAAGCATTATTCTGAGTAAGTGTGGTTCCTCTTGATGCATCGGTAACATTTTCAGCCAACGCATCTATCAACGGTTTTCCTGGAAGATCGGTCCTGCGGAACTTGTATCCGTGGTTCGCAGGAGCAGGTTTAAAAGTTATTGTTACATCAATTCCTGTATGTAACCCTTTTCCGGTCAGACTTATCTCTTTGGCAAGAGTTCTTTGCTTTTCACTCATTAAGTCTTAAACTGTTTTCAGATTTCGGGTACAAAAAAATTAAAAAAAAATGAACATTCCAATTAATTATGTATTAACAACCCTGTAAATCTTATATTTGAACCTTAAATTTTGCCTTCCTGCTGTTTTGTAATCAATTCTATCTTCTTATCCAGGTCATCAACTTTTGTTTTCAACTCTGGCAATTTTCTGAAGATCGCCGCCGAACGGGCAAAATCCCTGTGTTCGATGGCTGGGTAGCCAAGTAATACGGAATTTTCCTTCCTGACATCCCCGGGAACACCTGATTGTGCTCCGATCTTGGTCCCATCAGCAATTTTCAGATGTCCGGCAATACCTACCTGACCTGCAAACATGCAGTTCTTTCCAACCTTTGTTGAACCGGCAATACCTGTCTGACCTGCCATAACAGTATTTTCGCCAATCTCAACATTATGACCCACCTGTATAAGATTATCTAACTTCACTCCTCTCCTTATAACAGTCGAACCCATAGTTGCACGGTCAATAGCGACATTTGCTCCTATCTCAACATTATTCTCAATAACTACATTGCCTATCTGCGGAATTTTCATGAATTCACTTTCCGACTGTGGTGCAAAGCCAAAACCATCTGAACCTATAATGGTCCCTGCATGAATAATACAGTTTTCTCCAATAATACAATCATGATAGATCTTAACACCAGGATGTAATACAGAGTTTTTACCAACCGAAGTATTATCACCAATGAAAACATGGGGATAAAAAGTGCATCCATCCCCTATCTGGCATTTTTCTCCGATATAGGTATAGGGACCAATATAAACATCCTTGCCTGTTGAGGCCGAGTTCTCGATTATTGCAGTAGAATGAATTCCCTTTTTTCTGGTCCGGGCCTGATCGACAAGGTGTAAAAGCGAAGCCAGTGCATCATAGGCATTTTCAACTTTTATCAGGGTCGCTTCAACCTTTCCGGCTGGAATGAAGCTTTTATTCACGAGCACTACTGTTGCCTTTGTGGTGTATAAATAATGTTCATATTTCGGATTCGCAAGAAATGACAGGGCTCCCGGATGCCCCTCTTCAATCTTTGCAAAACTGTTTACAATAACATCCGGATCACCTATTATTTCTCCTTTTAGAAATCCTGCTATTGTTTTTGCGTTGAATTCCATGATAATTAATTTTTTAATTTATCTGCATTCCTTTGGATAGCAAAGGAAATATTTGTTTTTTCTATCTGACAGTTTATTGTGGTTAAACATCTCTGAAACCAATGCAATATCAGCTGTTGTCCCGTCTTTAAGCAATATTTTTATTTCAGGTGCATCAGGTGTGTAAGTCAGGTTGGAAATTGTATCAGTAAAGACAAAATAGTCTGTTACTTCAGAGCTTACCTGCATCAAAACTCCTGCCAGACTCCTGAGTTTTTCAATTTTACTTATAGGAAAAGGTTCATTCTGGATCTCAATTGCAAGAAGGTCCCGCTGAAGCAATCGTCTCGACAAATCAGACAGAACCCTGTCAGAGTGGTCAACCCAATATTTTGCTGAAACCAGAATATCAGTATCATCCATCCTTGTAAAATTGGTTGCTATATGACGTGGAGAAAAGGTTCCTTTTCCTTGAAGATCGTCAAGATCAAAATTGTTATAAAGGAAAAAACTGAGGGCAGGAGTGGCATAAAGATCCGAACCTTCCGAAGCCAGCTCCTTTGCACGCTTAAGTATCTTAACCAGAAGGCTTTCGGACGAAAGCACTGTTTTATGCATATATACCTGCCAGTACATTAACCTGCGCGCTATCAGAAATTTTTCCAGTGAATAGATACCTTTTTCTTCAATAGTCAGTGAGTCGTCCACCACATTTAACATCCTGATTATCCTGTCGGAACCAACTGATCCCTCAATGACCCCAGTGAAAAAACAATCTCTCCTGAGATAATCAAGCCTGTCCATATCCATCTGACCGGATACCAGCTCATGCAGAAATTTTCTTTTATAGTTACCCAGGAAAATTTCAATTGCCAGGTCCAGCCTTTTGCCAAAGGCTTCATTCATCATGCGCATTAAAAGGAGAGAGAGATCTTCGTGAGCTATACCCTGAATTAAAGAGTTTTCCAATGCATGAGAAAAGGGCCCATGCCCGATATCGTGCAGAAGAATTGCAATATATGCTGCTTCCTCCTCATCAGAAGTGATCTCAACTCCCTTGCTTCTGAGTGTCCTGACAGCCATGTCCATCAGGTGCAGAGCTCCCAGGCAATGCTGGAACCTGCTGTGATTTGCTCCCGGATATACAAAACTGGTAAGTCCAAGTTGTTTAATGTTTCGAAGCCGTTGAAACCAACTATGTTCAATAAGGTCAAATACTAGCTCGCCAGGTATACTGATAAATCCGTAAACAGGATCATTAATAATCTTTAACTTATTTCTCCTATAAACCACCTGGTTGATTTTAATTAGCAAAAATAGGAATTTGTTTTGCTTTGTGATATAATAATTAGGTACTTAAATAAAATCAGAAAATGAAAGAATAATTATCCCTGATCAGATTGACTTAAAGGGATTCTTTGTGTTACTTTGTATTAATAAGGAACAAAGGTGCAATGGTGTAATGGCACATCGGATATGAAATACCATCAGTTTTGTGTTATAGAACATATAAATTTTTTGCCACATCTGAAATATCTTACGTCTTTATAGAGTCAAATACATAATACTTGTTCCCGGACACAAATCAGCTTTATGAAAATTGAGATTCATGGACTTAATAAAATATATCCTAATGGTAATCATGCACTGAAAGAAATAAACCTTGAGTTTGGAACAGGAATGTTCGGTCTGCTTGGTCCAAACGGAGCAGGTAAATCAAGCCTGATGAGGATAATCGTTACACTGATGAAACCTACATCGGGCATTGTGCTTATTGACGGCAAGGATATTCAGAAACACAGGAAAGAATTGCGGAGCATGCTGGGATATCTGCCTCAGGATTTCAGGTTTTTCACTTCACTTAAGACCTGGGAGTTTCTTGATTACTCTGGCGCTCTTGCCGGACTGAAAAACAAAAAAAAGAGGCTAACAGAAGTTGACAGGTTGCTTGATCAGGTAGGGCTTCTGGAAGTACGTGACCGACAGGCCAACAAACTGTCGGGTGGCATGAAAAGAAGGCTTGGAATCGCACAGGCTCTGATCGGACATCCCAGGATCATTGTTGTTGATGAACCGACAACCGGTCTTGATCCTGATGAAAGAATAAGGTTCAGAAATATTCTTTCACAACTCAGCCAGCACGATGTAACAATAATCCTTTCAACGCATATTGTCGGTGACATTTCATCAACCTGCCAGGGGATGGCTCTTCTGAACCGTGGTGAGGTGGTATTCTCAGGGTCACCGGAGAATCTGATCAGACATGCGGAAGGTCATGTTTTTAAACTCTCTCTGACGCAATATGAATATGAGAGGGTTAAGGATCGCTATAATGTTATTTCTACTATTCCGGTTGAAACAGGCTGGGAGGTTCAGATCGTTTCGGACGATCTGCCCGAATATAATTCAGTCAGTGTGATCCCAAATATAGAACATGCCTATGTATATTTCATGGAGCATAAACTTCACACTGAAATTATTGATTAACTGACAATTAACAACAATGACGTTTCTTCACAATATAAGATCTGTATCACATTATGAAGCAAAGACATTAAGGAGAAGCTGGTTTTTCAGGTTATTCTCGATTGGTGCGCTGGTAATTTTCACTTTCATGAATATTGGTTTATTCTCACCTGTCGGAGACGAATCATGGGATATGATAGCCATTCCGGCATCATTGCCTCTGGTAAACCTTTATCTTTTAAATATCGGCCAGGCACTCATTGTAATATTCCTCGCTGCCGATTTTCTTAAAAGAGATAAAAAACTTGATACAAACGAAGTTCTCTATACGCGCTCAATGTCCAATTTTGAATATATAATTGGTAAAACCCTGGGAATCCTTCGTCTTTTTATTGGCCTTGATATTCTCATTCTTTGCATCGGACTGCTAATGAATATTATTTCCAGGAGGATGTCAATCGACATTGCAGCATACTTTTACTATCTGTTAATCCTGTGTGTTCCAACTCTGGTTTACAGTCTTGGACTGGCTTTTATGATGATGTCTTTAATAAGGAACCAGGCCTTAACCTTTATGCTGCTTCTTGGTTATGCTGCATTGAACATGTTCTGGTTATATTACAGGGCAGGATCTATTTTTGATTATATGGCATTCGGACTTCCTGTCTTTAAATCTGATATTGTCGGGTTTGACAATCCCGGTTTCATTATTAACCAGAGGCTTTTTTACTTTCTGCTGGGTCTTGCATTTGTTATGCTGACAATCTTACTGTTCAAGCGGTTGCCTCAGTCAAGAATTCATAGAAGCCTGACAGTAAGCTTCCTAATTATTTTCCTTGCCGGCTCTGTAATAAGTGGGATAAAAATATGGTCCTTCTACAGAAACGAGCTTAAGGATAAGCAACTTGTTATTGAAACCAACAGGCAGTATGAAAATAAAAGCTTCCCGGCAGTGACTGATGCTTCCATATCATTTACCCATAAAGGGGAATCATTTGATGCAGCAGCGGAAATGAAAATAATCAACAATACAAAAAATGATCTTGGCACTTATTTGTTCTCCCTCAATCCGTCGCTTACAGTAATTAAAGTTGCATCAGGAAGCAAAGAGCTTTCATACAAGAGGGTATTCAATATATTGGAAATTGAGGCAGGCAGGCTGCTTAAACCCTCCCAGACTGATAGTTTGATTATTACATATTCAGGATCAATCAATGAATCATTTTGCTATCCTGATTACACAGGAAGCGTAAAAGAGAATCCATACAGGATTGAGATGCTCAATGTGAAGAAAAGACAGTCTTTTCTTAAGGGAAACTATGTCCTGCTTACTCCTGAAGCACACTGGTACCCGGTTGCGGGATTAAACTATTATCCCTCAAATCCTGCAAGACTCAAGATTGATTTTACAAACTACTCTCTTAGTGTAAGAACAAGGGACAACCTGACTGCTGTATCTCAGGGTATATTGAGAAAAGTAAATGGTGAGTATGTTTTCAGGTCAGAATCACCCCTTACAGGTATTACTCTGGCAATAGGCAATTATCTTACAGATAGTCTTATTGTTGACTCTGTAAAGTATTTAAGTTATTATTATCCTGGACATGACTATTATAAAAAGGATCTTGCGGAGCTGAAAGACACCCTGGGTCTGCTTGTATCAGGTATAATGAGAGAACTGGAAACAAATTTCTCCACACCATATCCGTTTAAAACACTAAGCCTGGCAGAGGTACCGGTTCAGTTTTATTCCCTGCCAAAAATGAGTACACAAACCAGGGCAGAACTGCAACCTTCAATGGTCCTTCTTCCTGAAAAATTATCAACACTTCAGAATGCAGGATTTGATAAAAGATTCTCCAGGCAGAAGAAAAGAATGGCGCGGACCAATCAGGTTATTACTGATAAAGAGTTGCAAGTGAGATTGTTTCATGATTTCATTAGAAATACCTTCATAAGTGGAGAGAACTTCAGGTATGTCAATGGGGTAGCATATAATGAACCTACCAGATATCGCCTGGGTCCAAGCTTCTATTTCTTCAGGAACAATTTTTACTCTTCTGATTATCCGGTAATAAATGCCGTTTTCGAATCCCACCTTCAAAAAGTCACAGCACCCGGCCCGGGTGGAGGTTTCATGTCGATGTTCGGAAGCCTCTCCGCAAATGACAAAGCTAACCTGGCCCTCAGGGAAATGAGCTTTAAAGATCTGCTGGCAAAAAATCCGGCAGGAGATACAATAAGAAATGTTCTGACTGTAAAAGGAGATTATCTTTTTAATCTTTTCAGGGCCAGGGCCGGTATTGAGGAATTTAAGGAATGGTTTTCTCACTTTCTCGATAAAAACAAATTTCAAAGCATTGACATAATCCAGATGAATTCGGATATAAGAGAGAGATTCGGATTTGAATTTTATCCCTATCTGAATGACTGGTTCAATAAGAAGGAGCAACCTGGCTTTCTTTTCAAAAATCTCCAGGTTTCTGAGATAATAGTTGGCGACAGGTCAAGGTACCAGGTAACATTTACAGCATCAAATCCTGAACCTGTTGCCGGATTGTTTAATGTCTCTTTCCGTACCGGCGGGCAGGGTGGACCGGATCAGAGAGGGCAGATGACAACGATTCAGGGAGGACCGGGAGGCGGAGGTATTACTATCTCAATGCAAGGCCGTGGAATGGAAGCTTCAGATATCTCAAAAATTATATTTTTAGGACCTGGTGAAGCCAGGAAGATTGGAATTGTCCTTGATGCCCAGCCAAGAGCAATGCTTGTTAATACTATTTTCGCAAGGAATATACCTGGAGAGATAAACATGCCTATTGAGGAAATAATAAAAACAAAAGGCCGGATAAAAGAGTTCTCAGGTGAAGAGATTCTGACATCATTTCCCCTGTTCAGCGAACCTGGTGAAACCATTGTGGATAATGAAGATCCCGGTTTCAGGGCAAGTAGTCAGAATACAATCAGCCCGCTGAAGAAACTCCTGGGAATAAAGAACCGGAACGGAGAAACTTATGAGCAGATACGCATGATGAATGTATCTGAGTACTGGCAGCCGGTTGTACTCTCTTCATATTACGGGAAATACACAAGGTCATCGGTTTATACAAGGGGAGGTACCGGAGATAAGGTCATAACCTGGTCGGCTGTTATTGACAAACCGGGATATTATGATATTTATACCTATATAGGCAAGACAGGCGACAGGATGACAATACGCAGAGAAGGCGGCGGTGCTCAGGGAGTTCCCCCCCCTCCTGAACCGAGGGGAAACAGTCCCTACAAGGACATGCATTATAAGGTGTACCATGATGAAGGTGTTGATGAGATCACAGTCGATTATGAAAATGCGGAAAACGGGTGGAATAACCTTGGAAGATATTACCTCACTCCTGATACTGTAAAAGTGGAACTTACAAATCTTTCAACAGGTAGAATTGTTATTGGAGACGCTGTGAAATGGGTGTTACAGGACTAACCAATGGGAAAGCGGGAGAACTTGCCCCACCAAAGCGGGAGGTTAGGGGCGGATTTATATAAATGAAGGACAACCAATTTTGAACCAAGAATAATCATAATGGAAACGCTGTTTAAACTAAAGATCAGGAACATAATCACCTTATTGATATTATTGATTTCCAATACATTATCTTCCTTATCACAAAAAGGCCTCACCCTTGAGGAAGCTCTTATGATAGCTGAAAATAACAGCCCGTCAATGAAAAGGACAAGGCTGAACCTGATCAGGAACCAGGAAAACCTGAATGCTCAGAATGCGGCATTGAAATCAAGCTTTTCATTGTCTGTCAATCCTATAGGATATAGTCAAATCCGCGCATTCAACGACCTTATTTCAAAATGGAATTCGACCAAAACTACCGAGAGTTTTGGCCTGTTCACAATATCACAGCCTATAATTCTTACAGACGCAAGATTATCCCTTGTAAACAGATTTGGATATAAAGACTCATACAGTGAGTTTACTGATCAGACCACAAGAGGATTCAGCAATAATCTTTCACTTAATCTTGATCAGCCTCTTTTTACCTATAACAGGACCAGGCTTCAGCTTAAAGAACTTCAGCTGGCACTTGAAAATGCCCAGCTTAATTATGCAATCCAGCTCCTCTCACTTGAAAGACAGGTAGCCCAGGCTTTTTATTACGTTTACCAGCAGCAGCAGAGTCTCGAAATCGCCAAACAGGCATATCAGAACATGCAGCAGAGTTATGAGGTGTCAAAAAATAAGGTTGAAGCGGGTATATCGGCACGTGAGGAGATGTTTCAGGCTGAGCTCAACCTAGCTACAACTAAATCGGATTTTGAAAATAAACAGGTCTCTCTCGAAAATGCCAAAGATGAATTCAAAGTTCTGACAGGTATGGGACTATATGATGACGTCATGGTATTGCCAAATATCAGTGTTGACACCATTCACGTTGACATATCGTTTGCTATAGACCAGGGATTGGAAAACCGGATGGAATTAAGGCAAAGGGCTATTACAGTTGAAACATCGCAGTTTGACCTCATCCAGACAAAGGCGCTTAATGAGTTCAAAGGTAGCCTGGGCCTCTCAATCGGTCTCTTTGGTGATAATGAAAATTTCGGCAATGTATATGCGAATCCTACTGACAATGAAAGTGTTTCCCTGTCACTGATCATACCGCTTTGGGACTGGGGTGAAAGAAAATCCAGGATAAAAGCGACTGAAGCCTCGATTGAATCGGCGAACATTACATTTGAGGAAGAACAGAATAATATAATTCTCGGAATCAGAAAAGTATACAGGAACCTTCTTAACCTTCAAAATCAGATTGAAATAGCCCGTCAGTCAGTGATAAATGCTCAGCTGACCTATGATCTCAACCTCGAAAAATACCGGAACGGAGATCTCACCGGAATGGATCTGAACATCTACCAGAACCAGCTTTCCGAAAAACAGCTGACATTTACCAATTCTCTCATCTCATATAAACTTGAGCTTTTAAATCTCAAAATCCAGACTCTTTATGACTTCGAGAAAAATGAACCGGTAACCCCCGTAACTAAACTGGAAAAATAAAGAATCATAATAAATTCAAAAATGAAGAAAATCATTTTAATAACCGCAGCTGCAATAATTGCAATAACCGGTTGCAGGAACAAAGAACAGAATCTTGCTGCTGATATCGAAATACCCGTTTCAGTTGAGGAACTGAAACTTAAGTCAATCGAAGAATATGTCAACACGACGGGGACAGCTTTCCCAAAAGGAGAAATTGAACTTAAATCAAAAATAACAGCTTCCTATTTTCTTGAAAAAAATCCCAGGACAGGCAGATCGTGGCAACTTGGTGACAGAATAAAAGCAGGGGAGCTTATTGCAAGGCTCGAAGATCAGGAATATGTCAATTCCGTTAAGCTTGAAACAAGCGAGCTCAACCTGGAACTAACCGAGAGCGAATTAAGAAAACAGGAATCACTCTACGAAAAAGGAGGAGTAACGCTGAAGGATCTTAAAACAGCAAGTATCAATTACGCCAATGCCAAAACAACAGTTGAAAATGCAAGACTTCAGCTTGCAAAGACAAAAATTATCGCCTCTATCGATGGAGTTATCGTCGATTTACCATATTACACTCAGAGCACCCAGGTAGAAACCGGATCAACAATTGTAAAGATCATGGATTACCAGACAATGTATATGGACGTTCAATTACCGGAAAAATATATTTCCGTAATCAAGCCCGGTCAAACAGTGAAACTTACTAATTACACAATTCCCGGAGATACAATTACAGGGAGAATTACCCAGCTGTCACCGGCAATAAATCCTGATACACGGACATTCAAGGGTAACATATCAATTGACAATTCAGGTTATCTTCTGCGTCCGGGAATGTTCGTCAAGGCCGATATTATTACAAGTCAAAAGGACTCAGTAATCGTGATCCCAAAGAATATTGTACTGTCGCGCCAGAGGGGTAAAACAGTATTTGTTATAGACAGGGGTGTGGCTGCAGAAAGAATAATCGAAACCGGGCTTGAAAACATCACTGATGTTGAGGTTACACGAGGGCTGACTAAAAATGAACGCGTTGTAACGAGCGGCTTTGAGACACTTAGCAACCGGTCGAAGGTAAAAATCGTTAAGTAAATTATATGAACAGGATTGCCCAATTTGCTGTAAAATACCCTGTTACCGTCCTGATGCTGGTTCTGGGTATAATCCTGCTGGGATTTATCTCTTTCGGTAAACTGGGAACTGATCTCTTCCCTGACCTGAATACTCCGAAGATTTATATTGAACTGAAAGCAGGAGAAAAGCCTCCCGGGGAGATAGAGAAGAATTATGTTGACCAGATTGAATCACTTGCCATGCGGCAAAGCGATGTTATTCAGGTTTCTTCCGTATCAAAGACAGGATCGGCAATCATCACCGTTGAGTATGAGTGGAAAAAGGATATGGATGAAGCTTTTCTCGACCTTCAGAAAGAACTCAACTCTTTTGCCCAGAATTCCACTCTCGAAGATTTTACCATTACACAGTATGATCCGAATGCGGCCCCTGTGATGACCGTAGCATTGAAGAACAGCCGCATCAGCAACATGGACGAACTCAGAAAAGTTGCAGAGAACTATATCCGTAACGAACTGGTCAGATTAGAAGGAGTCGCCGATGTGCGTCTTAGCGGAAAGGAAGAGAGTGAAGTGGTTATTCAAACCAGCAAATATATGCTTGAATCCTTCGGTTTGACCTCAGATGTCATAGCCGCTCAGATAAGTAATTATAACAGAAATGTTTCAGGCGGCTCGATAGTCGATATGGGGCTTAAATATGTAATTAAAGGAGTCAGTGCCCTTAAGGATTTAGAGGATCTCGAGAATATCATAGTAGGCTTCAAACAACTATCTGTTCCGAC
The DNA here is from genome assembly GCA_002328625.1 of Bacteroidales bacterium UBA2198. Taxonomy (GTDB): domain Bacteria; phylum Bacteroidota; class Bacteroidia; order Bacteroidales; family VadinHA17; genus LD21. The sequence continues at coordinate 6,509 of DCVC01000103.1, read as the reverse complement.
AGGAACGGCTGTCAGTCAGGGTTCTGCAGAATCATCCCCATCAGCAGGTGTGCCTGTTTACCTGAGGGATATTGCAACGGTAAGGTTTGACAATAAAGATCCGGAAAACATTGTTACGATAAACGGGGAACGATGTATAGGGTTGTCAATTTACAAGGAGCCTAAATTCAATACCGTTGATGCTGTTAAGAGCCTCGATAAAGCTTTTCTTGAGCTGGGAAAAGCACTCCCCGGTTATGAATTCATCAAGGTGCAGGATCAGGGGAATTATATCAGAAGTGCAATAACCGAGGTTCAGAACACCCTTATACTTGGAATTCTTCTGGCGGTATTTGTCATTTATATTTTCCTGAGAAGAATAGGAACAACACTCGTGATAAGTGTTGCAATTCCAGTTTCAATCATTGCGACTTTCAACCTTATGTATTTTAACCATCTCACACTCAACATAATGACTCTGGGCGGTCTGGCTCTTGGTGCAGGAATGCTAGTTGATAACGCCATAGTCGTTCTTGAAAACATCTTCCGGAACAGGGATGAGGGAATGCCCCTTAAAGATGCAGTTGTAACGGGAACCGGTCAGGTCGGAGGTGCAATTACAGCTTCCACTGTCACTACTATTGTTGTCTTTCTTCCAATTGTTTATCTGCATGGAGCATCAGGAGAGATGTTTAAGGACCAGGCCTGGACAGTGGCTTTCGCTTTGCTTTCCTCACTCCTTATAGCTTTGGTTGTAATTCCGATGCTTGTTTCAACACTTTTTTCAGGGAAAAAGAGCCAGGCAAGGATCTCCGCCCCGGTCCGCTTTAACTGGTATAAAGGTTTACTTGAAAAGATCCTCGAAAAGCGACTCATTGTTATCATCCTTTCAATTATCCTCCTGTCAGTAACAGGATTTCTTATTCCAAGACTTGGAAGCGAATTTATGCCGAAGTCCGAATCAGCAGAATTTACTGTCGAATTGAAATTACCGGAAGGGACAAACCTCGAAAGAATGTATAGCACTGTTGTAAAGACTGAAAACATTATAAGAGATCTCCTTCCGGAGAGAATAAAAATGATCTATTCCCAGTCGGGTCAGGATAACTCTACGACTTTTAACCAGTCTTCAGCAGGAAAGGGAGAGAACACAGCTTCCCTGAAAGTAATTCTAAATGATGATTTTACCGGCCGTACAGAAAATGCAATTGTACTTATTGAGAATTATCTTAAGTCCGTTCCTGATCTCGGGGTTGCTTTTACAAGGGAAGAAACAGCTCTTCAGTCATCCCTTGGAACAACGGAATCTCCTTTTTCACTTGAGATTTCAGGAAAGGATCACAGTGAACTGGAAAGGATCCTTATTGAATCCCGGACTATTCTTTCCGGTAATCCGGGACTATATAATATCACAACATCCCTCGATGAGGGGACTCCTGAGGTCGAAGTAGCAATTGACAGATTTAAAACAAGCTATTATAATGTCACTGTCGATAATGTGATCAACCAGATTAAAAGTTACCTGTCGGGTGCAGCAGCCGGAAAATTTGAAAAAGAGGGAGAAATGAAGGATATTACTATTAAACTTGGCGATATCACACTGCTCCAGTTAAAAGACCTTATGATAAATGCAGGTAATATAAAAGTGCCTCTCAGTGTGCTTGCCAATGTTAAAACGGTTATAAGCCCCAGGGAAATTACTAGGAGGAACCAGTCACGAACCTGTTACCTGTATGCCATGGTAACCGGGAAACCGGCTTTCGACAAGGTTGTAAAAGAAGCAGAAACCTCACTTAGAGGAATTACATTACCTGCCGATTACAAAATTGAATTCACAGGTGAAGAAATGAAAAGAAAAGAGTCGATGTCGAATTTGTCCTTTGCTCTTGTATTATCCGTCATACTGGTATTTATGGTTCTGGCTGCACAGTTCGAGTCTGTTATCCAACCCTTTGTAATAATGCTTACAATTCCCCTGGCTGGTGCAGGTACAATATTAACCTTTTTCCTGCTGGGCAAGACACTTAATATGATGGCTTACATAGGGATAATTATGCTTGGGGGGATAGCCGTAAACAATGCCATCATACTTATTGACAGGATAAACCAGTTACGTGAAGCAGGGATGAAGAAGAAAGAGGCTATCGTAATGGCAGGGACCCAAAGGATCAGGCCAATTTTCATGACAAGTCTGACAACGATCCTTGCCCTTTTCCCTCTTACAATCGGATTTGGCGAAAGTGCTTCTTTACGCTCGCCTATGGCCCTTGCAGTTATCGGCGGTCTGGTCTCTTCTACCATGCTTACATTGATTGTAATCCCATGCGTTTATTGGATCTTTGATACCCTTAGTGAAAGGATAACAGGAAGAAGGGGAAAAGTTCAACAGCTTTAAAGATTATTATAAAAAGCAGGAATGGATTTCATTTTAAAAAGAAGGATTCTGATCAGTATGCTTTTTCTGGGGCTTACAATGCTTGGATTTGTGTCGTATAAGAAGTTGTCTGTTGAACTTTTCCCCAATGCACAGCTCCCGGCACTTATCGTACAGGTGGGAACGCCTCTCGAAATGGATCCCTCTTATATAGAGAACCAGGCTGTAATACCTGTAGAAGGTGCCATCGGGACTCTTGAAGGAATTGAAAAAATAGAATCAAACATCTATGCACGGTATGGGACCATAATGATCTATTATAACCAGAAAGCAGATCTTAAATATGCCAATCTTAAACTTCAGGAGAGAATTAACATGATCAGGAATTCAATACCTGAAGAGTTTGTCATTAATGTTATCAAGATTGACCTGGAGCAGCTGACCAACCAGTTTATGGAACTTCAGGTAAGAGGTGAAGGAGGAATTGACAGGATCAGAAATATAGCCGACCGCGAGATCAAACCGGAATTTGAGAACATTGACGGAATTGCAGGTGTACAGGTTTATGGCGGTCAGGAGAATTCTATCGAAGTGCGCCTTAATGAAAAAGCCTGCAAAGCCAATGGCATTTCAATGGGCCAGGTAAGAAATCTCCTTAACAACAATGGAAAGGAAAAAGTATTTGTGGGAAAGGTCATTGATGGTCACAATGAGTTTTTTGTTAATGTATCTTCCGAATATACCGATGTCCGGGAAATCGGAAGCATAATAGTCAAACAGAAGGGGTCTGTTTTATTAAAAGATATAGCTGAAATCTTTTTCGGAGTCAAGGAACAAAGTTCCTACAGCAGGATTAACGGACTTGATGCTGTTACAATGACACTCGTTAACGATAATCAGGCTAATCTTATCCGGTTATCCCACAATGCGGTAAACCTGGTTAATGAGCTCAATAAAAAACTCAGCCCGACAGGTGTTGAGATTGTTGTGCAGAACAATAGTGCCGAGATAATGGAAAAAAACATTAACCAGATAATAAATCTGGCTGTAACCGGGGCTTTGCTTGCAGTTCTGATACTCTGGTTTTTCCTTAGGAACATCCGTCTTGTTACAATAATTGCTGTTTCAATCCCGGTTTCGGTATATAGTGCCTTCAACTTTTTTTATGCTTATGATATATCAATAAACAGCCTGACACTTGTGGGAATGGCGCTGGCAATAGGTATGCTGGTCGATAATTCGGTTGTGGTACTTGAAAACATATATCGGCTTTCCGGTCAGGGGATGAATCCGGGAAACGCTGTTAAACAGGGATCATCAGAAGTAAGGAGGTCAATTTTTGCGGCCACTCTCACAACAGTTATTGTTTTTCTCCCATTCATCTTTTCTTCCAACTTCATGATCAAAATAATCGGGAAGAACATAGGAGTCTCGATCATTTCTACATTGCTGGTCTCACTTACCGTGGCAATGCTATTCATACCTATGTCAGCTCATTTCATCCTTTCCGGATCCCGTGGCAGTAATTCGGAAATCTACAGGAAGTTATCACTGCACAACAGGCTTATACAGGCATATTATCTTTTGCTCAAGGCATGTATGAGAAAGCCGGCTACGACTATTCTGGGAACACTTGTGGTTTTTTTTGCAGCTCTTCTGATAAGCCTGACTTTAAGCATCAGCTCAACACGGGAAATAGAAACCCCCAATTTCAGGCTTTCGGTAACGATGCCGGGAGGATCTACCCTCGAAAAGACAGATGCAGTAGTGGCCGAAATAGAATCAAGGCTCACTTCCCTTCCTGAGAAAGAAGATATTATCAGCCGCATCGAGGAAGAGAGGGCAACAGTGACAATCAACCTGCCGAAAGACTGGAGCAAAAAAAGCAAAAGAAGCCTTCCTGAAATCAAGAATGATATTTCTGAAAAAACAAAAAACATTTCGTCAGCCGAAATAACGATGAATGAGCTTTCCACAAGCGGAGGCTTTACAGGCGGAGCAGGAGGCGGAGAAACATATAATCCGGGATCCGATTTTATGAACCTGCTGGGGATCGGATCACAGAGTGAAAGAGTGCTTATCAAGGGACAGAATTTTGAACAGATGAGAAACCTTGCTGATGATATCAGATCATATATCGAAGATCTTTCAACAATTAATAGTGCCAACGTAAATGTACAGGATAACAAACCTGAGGTTCGCCTGCTGTTTGATATGGATTACCTGGGAAGAAATAATTTTAACCTTAATAATCTCTCGGCAGCGCTTGCAACCTTCGGGAGTGAATATTCTTCAGGTGCCACCTTCAGGCAGGGGACTGAAACATACGACATAATGCTGAAATATGCTGATGAGGCCGGCAAGAAAAGGGAAAATACAGAGAAGACAATTGATGATCTGAAACATCTTGAAGTTAGCAGCAGCAGNNATCCACAGGGAAAACCAGGAAAAAAGGATTACGGTAACCTATAATTTCAACGATGAAATAAAGAGCTCGAAAGACTTGCTTGAAGGAGCAAGACAGGAAATTGAATCGATCGTTGCTGATCTGAGCATTCCTTCCGGAATTGCGGTCGAGGTTATACATGAGGAGAACGAGCTTAGAGAATTCTATGTTCTGATAGGGATAGCGTTTATTCTTATCTTTATGATCCTTGCTGCTGTATTTGAGTCACTTGCGATCCCATTCGTATTGTTGTTCAGTATACCCCTTGCCGCACTGGGATCACTGATTGCACTGATCCTTACGGGCAATTCATTGCTAAACGCAAACACACTCACGGGTTTTCTGATCCTGCTGGGCATTGTTGTTAACAATGGTATAATTCTGATAGATTATACTAATATCCTGAGAAGAAGAGGCAACAGTCGTCAGAGAGCGCTGATGACTGCCGGGGTTGCACGGCTAAGACCTATACTGATAACGGCCGCAACTACAATAATTGCAATGATCCCCCTGGCTATGGGGCAGGCAGAATATGTCTCAGCTATCGGAGCTTCATTTGCAATAACCGTGATAGGCGGACTGACATTAAGCACTCTACTGACCCTTATCTTTATCCCCACATTCTATTCAGGCCTCGAGAATGCTTTGCAATGGTTATATTCACTCGACTGGAAGAACAAAATAGTTCAGCTCCTCATTTTCATTTTCCTGATATTCCTGATTTACAGCCATATTGATAAATTCATCTGGAAGCTTATCACTACAATACTTGCAGTGATAATTGTCCCGGCAGCTGCCTGGTTCATCATGAACAGCCTCAGGAAAGCACGGGAGACGGTTATTTCGCCGGACGAACCAATACACATACATATCCAAAGCCTTGTAAAGATTTATGACAGGGATAACCGGTGGATGAGAGAATGGAAAGCCGGTGCAAGGATCAGGCAAAGGCTCGGACTTGAACAACATTACACTTCCTGGAGTGATATGGGTAATATTGCCTGGCAGGCTCTATTGCTTGGATTCATAATCTATTTCACATATTTCTACCTCGGCAAAGGTTTCTGGATCTTCCTTTTCAGCATTATTACCTGGTTTCTCATCTCAGGTGTCTGGAATTCATTTCTGGAACTTTTTACCAACATGACCTCAGGCGGCAGGAAAAAACTTCTGAAAAAACTTATACCTGCAGCTGATTTCATTGTTTTCTGGATAATCCCCTTACTGAACCTTTTCTGGTTCCAGCTAAAGTGGGACAATATCGCGGTTGTTCTGATTCTTGGCTTTTTATGGTTCACCGGCTTATTCATCTATAAAACCGGTCAGAAGCTTTACAATGAGAATATCGATATCTACAGGCTTGAAGGCAGATTCAGGGAAGTCAGAAAGACTGTTTACAAAATAGTATCTGTGGTTCCTCTGATCGGGAAGAAAAAAAAACCGTTTAAAGCACTTAGTTGCGTGACGCTAAATATAGGAAACGGGATGTTTGGATTACTCGGGCCTAACGGTGCGGGCAAGACAACACTTATGAGGATAATATGCGGCATTCTTGAGCAGAGTTATGGAAAAGTATGGATCAACGGGCTTGATACAAAGGAAAAAAGAGAAGAGCTTCAGGGGCTTATTGGATACCTGCCTCAGGAATTCGGCAGTTACGAGAATATGACAGCCCATGAATATCTTCATTACCAGGCCATGCTGAAAAAT
>DCVC01000141.1 GCA_002328625.1 Bacteroidales bacterium UBA2198 | reverse complement strand
ATGTCGATGAGGAGATAGATCCCCTCATGTATAAAATCCCAACAATGCTTATCCAGCCCTATGTTGAAAATTCCATATGTCATGGGCTTATGCCGATGGAGGGCAAAGGATTTGTAAGGATTGGCATTAATCTTGAAAAGGATTTTCTCCTGTGTACCATTGAAGATAACGGCATTGGACGTGAGGCTGCAAGGGAGAAAAGCCTGAAAAAAGAAAACAATCATAATTCTCTAGGGACAAGGATAACCACATCAAGACTGGATCTTGTAAATGCGCTTTACGGAACGAGCCTGAAAACTGTTTACACCGATCTTAAAAACGAAAAAGGCGAACCGGCAGGTACAAGGGTCGAAATACATATACCGATATTGACATGACTAAGAAGCTCAGAACGATCATTATTGATGATGAGACAGACGCCGTTGATTTCATCTCATCCATTGTAGGGGAATACTGCCCCGGGCTGGAAGTGATCGGCAAGGCATATAATGTGATTGATGGTGTTCAGAAGATAAATGAGAAGAAGCCTGATCTTGTCTTTCTCGATGTTGAGATGCCAAACGGCACAGGCTTTGATCTTCTGGCAAACTTCCCTGATAAAGATTTTGAAGTGATATTCATCACTGCTTTTAATCATTATGCAATAAAAGCTATAAAGTTCAGTGCAGTTGATTATATCCTGAAGCCGATAAATATTACAGAGTTTATTGAAGCAGTTAACAAGGTAACACAGAAGCGTACAAATAACAAAAACCAGGGAAATGATAGTTTCAGGATGCTTATGGAGAACCTGAGAACTACTCACCCCTCACGCCTTGCTATTCCTACTTCGGATGGAATGGAATATCTGAATCCTAAAGATATTATTCGTATAGAGGCTGACCGGAGCTATTCATGGTTTTATATTATAGGAAACCGTAAAATACTGGTTTCAAAGCATCTGAAAGAGTTCCAGGATCTACTCAGCGACCGTTACTTTTTCCGCTCACATAATTCTCATCTGATCAATCTCAAATTTGTGAGGAAATATATTCGTAAGGAAGGAGGTTATATTGAAATGACCGACGGTTCGGAAATCCCCATATCCAGGAGTAAGAAAGATCTTTTCCTGGTTCACATGTCGAGGTTTAAAGGCTGACAAAAGAGTTGAACTCATAATAGTAGAAAAAGAGAGGGTGTCCTTTTGAGACACCCTCTCTTTTTCTAAACCTAAATAATTGTATTGGCCGGGCGGCCTTTCAGAAGAGTCTTACTTTATTGCCAAAACACTGGTCTGATCTTTTAACAGAAAGGGGAAATAGGCAGCGATAAGCCTTGAATTATTCAAATCGTTGTCGCCACCGCTGGTGATAAGCTTCTGATGAAAATATTCAGCATTGTTTAACTGATCATTTAAAGTCTCATATCCCTCTTTCTCAAGATTTTTACAGAGTCTTTCAACACCAAAATAGTTCTTGTTGCACACATACATGACTGACAGGTTGTCAGATAACACGTAATAATTTTTACAGTTTTTTGTTTTTTCAATTGCAACCGTGACTTTCATTCCGGTGTTCTGATACGAGATTACGAATGCATCAAGCTCCTTCCCGTTAAGGACGATAGCTTTGTCCATAGCCTCAATTTTGTAGTCTCCCAGTGCTGAGTAAGATTTACCTTCAGCAACTATTTTTTTTGCAAACGATGCGGTACAAATGAGAATCAGAAGTACTGCTGATAAAACCATTCTTTTCATAGCTTAAAATTTTAATTAATGAATTTTTATATTTCGCTTTTACTGTCTATATATCTTTGTAACTGTCCAATTTTCCAAAGACTATAGCTTTAAACTCATTCCGAAGTTATGTTATTTATTAATAGAAAAAAAGTGTAACCAACGGATGGTTATTCTGAGCTAGCAAATGGTAAAAAATCATGAAAACAGATTTGAATCAGTCGTGTGAATTTCTGAAAAACCGTTATTTAAGGGTGATTTTAATGATTCCGTTGGCCCCTTTTACTCCGTATGCTGATGCACCAACATCATCAATAAATTCAATGTTCTTAACATATTCGGGACTTATATAAGAAATATCTGACACAATAACGTTATCAACAACAAAAAGAACCTGTGGATTAGGATCAAACGACCTTACCTTGGTGTTGTAAACAGATGTCCCCTTGACCCTTACATTATAGATCTCACTGCTGATCAGTTCATAAATTGATTTGTACTTTGAATAATCCTTTCCCTTTGAGGACGATGTTGCATTTATTGCTTCTCTGAGAATCGCTTCAGTTATATGCCCGTTCCTGGTTGCCTCATCAAAACAGGTTTCACAAAAAATATAGGAGAGATTTATGTTATATACAGCTCCTTTTTTTACTTTGATTTTCTTTTCTTTGAAGCCGGAGGCTGATACTGATAACACATCATTGCCGGAACTTTTGATTACAAATTGTCCGAAAGAATTGGTAATTGTTTTTTCTCCAGATCTTAAAGCGATTATTTTAACATTGTTTAATGGGATGTTCTTAAAAGCTGTAACGATACCAGTAATATCCTTATTATCCTGAGCTTCTGCAAAAGAGCAGTAATTAAAGAAGAATAAAACCGAAACCGCATAAAAAATCTTAAGTGTTAAGCGCATAGTTAATGGCAGAGATTGAACTTATTACATTGAATTATCATTATCTTGCTGCCAGTCGCATACGAAGCCGTTTGGTACCTGCTTCTGACGCTCAATTCTTTTTTGCTGGTTCTTTTGCTTTTCATATTGTTCCAGCAACTTTTTATTCTCTTCCAACTGCTTTGCTAGGCTTAACTTGTAAACACTTACATGTGTCCCCCTGGATAAAAACTCACCTTCCATAGTTATAATTTTTATATCAGCTGTTAAAAATTTACCTAAGACTCCTACCAATATAACGTTTTAAAGCTAAAAAAGTTATACATGAAACTACTTATTTTTAAGCAATTGATGTTGATTTATCAACACAGGATTAATTGGCCCCATGTTTTTCCAGACTATATTATTTATCTGAACGCTTTTAATATGGCTAAATTGTTTAGGCTTCAGATTAATCCTTCAGCGATTTATAAGTTACGTAATAATTGAGTTTTTTGTTATTATTGTAATCTGTGGTACCGGTTTCAAGATCCATTATCCTGCTTAAAAAGGTTGTATAATAACCAGGATCAAGAAGTATTCCAAGTTATGACATAGGCTTTTTGTATACGATATACGTACGAAATAGATTTCAGATTACTCCTTCCGGATTTTGGATTTTTCTCACAGAAACCTGCCCAATGCCATCACAACCAGCGGCAATGTTATGATGCTGATTATTGTGGATACGAAAACATTTCCAACAGCCTGACGATCATCTGCACCCATCTCTTTTGCCATTATTACAACACTTGCCATACAGGGCATTGATGCTTCGAGTATTATGACGGAGATAACAAGTTTATCGAATGATAATCCTGCCACCGCTCCAAAAATGTAAAATAATGAAATCAGCAGGGCCGGAACAAATACCAGCCTGTTGAAACTTATTATGTAAAGGCTTTTTTTCTTCAGCAAATCGCCCACTTTTGAGAAAACAAGCATTGCACCAATATAGAGCATAGAGAGCCAAGTGTTTGCTGCTCCAAGTTCTGATAAAGGTGTTATAATCACTTTGGGAACCTTAACAGAAAGCATGAAAAATATAATTCCGGTGATTGTTGCAATAGTATTCGGATTAATTACTTTGTATATGCTTTTTTCCCAAGGTATTCCTTTTCCGTGGGTAAGTACTATCACACCAACAGTCCACATCATTACGGTTGAAACAAGCTGGAACATGCTTGCATAAAGCAGGCCTTCACCTCCATAGAGTGCTGTTATCAGTGGGAAACCCAGGAAGATAGTATTGCCGAACATGGAGTGTGTTTTAAATACAGCTGCTTCACCGGCTTTTATCCTGAATAGTTTCGATGCTGCCCATCCTGTGAAAAGCATAAATAATATGATCAATCCTGATAGGGCCAGCACAACAAAGCTGTTTGCTATAAGCCGGGGAGTGGCTTCCAGTTTGAGAAAATTGGTAAAAAGCATAAGGGGAAGTGATATGTTGAAGATCACCTTCGACAACATATCCTTCGTATCGTTTGTAAGTACCCTGAACCTGGCAGCAGCAGATCCTATCAGAACAACCACTGCCAGGATGAATATCTGGGATATGACAATTGTAGTTTCCATTGTAAACTTAAAGGTCGTGTGGGTCGCATATTTTTAGTAAGAGTGTCAGAACCTGCAGAACTGGTAATACCTGCATGACTGATATAGGATTACCCTGACATAAATGCTAGCCATTAAAAGGCTCATTAAAGGTGATACGGTCTTCTGTATTCATAATGCATAAGCCTGTGCTGCCGGCCTCTGTCCCCGCTGACCTGCCGGACGTTCACCTCTTGGCTGCGGGCGGTTACCCGCGATCTCAGCAGGGATAAGAGAAGGTTCAGAGCAGGCAACGATCTGCAATCCGGCGGCTCCGGCAAATCCCCTGAAATCCGACAATGCCTGCCGCCCCAGCCCGATCGCCCCCATTAATACCCTGTCACCAGGAGGTATCCATACTCCGTTAATCATATAGCTTGGAAGGAGGGCCAGTCCTGTTAATCCGATGGCGGATAAATCCTGAAAATCACGTCGATTATGCCCTTTCTTTACTTCTTCTTTCATAGTATATGTAGTTTTGTTTGATTTTATTACCGGCTAAATGTAGAAAATATTATCACTTTGCAAAACAACAGGTTTAAATATTTTAATGTCTTGTAGTTTTGCAATCTTGCAGTCAAAACCATTAAACCATTAAACCATTAAACNNAACAACTTCACTGTATATCAAACTTACAGTGGCAAAAAAACTGACTGACAAAAAGTAATTTGTTGTAATCAATTCACTAAATTTGAAAATGTTATGTTTAAGATGATGAGAAAGGCGATCATTTAAGAAAGTTTTTGA
>DCVC01000339.1 GCA_002328625.1 Bacteroidales bacterium UBA2198 | reverse complement strand
ATATTTGCTGCAGTCTGAGCTCTTTATCCTGAACAGGTTATAGAAACCCCTCGGTCTGAAAACAACACAAAATCCGCCTTTTCTTTCTGTCCCGAACATATTGGAATAAGCGCTCTGATCATAAAGATGCAATCCTGCCAGATGGACTCTCGGAAACCCCAGGTCATAGTAGTCGGGTGAAAATAACCTCAGTTGGGTAAAGTTGAAATAGAGTTCGACATAAGGGATTGGAACAATCTTGTAGATGCCCGTAAGATCGACTTCGATATATTTATAATATTGAATGAACGGTTTAAAAAGTTCTGAGGGTTCCGCTATTTCAATTTTCTGCCCCATAGGAGTCTATGACAGGTCAAGACATAATAAAACAATTACTATCGGAAAGAGAAGCTTCCCATTTTCCCTGGTATTAACTGTCATTCATTGATTTAATTCAGATAAAGTTATGAAAGGAAAGATTGACAGTCGCATTTGCCTTTTTAATGTTGCTCATTTCGGGCGGTATTTTGTTTCAGCCACCAGTAGATGAAGATGTACCAATATCCACCAGAATCCCTTACCTCTGAGGTATAATTATTTCATTATCAAAGTTACACCTTATTAAAACCAAAGTCAATTCTTCTTCATCTTGTGAGAAAAGGTGTCAGGTGGTCATGTTGACCGTTTTTTGCAGTTCAACAAATAAACCCGCTAAGATAAACTTGACTGCGTCTATTACATAATGTAAATTTGACGGTGTAGGTGAAGAGCTAAAAGTGCTCTTAATCTCTTATTCAGTATTTATTTATCCTTCTTGTGAACCTATGCCAACAGATATTTATGAGAAATTAGCCGACTATCTTGACCTGTTACCTGCTGGTTTCCCAAGAACGGAAGGTGGTGCAGAGATACGCATCCTCCGACAGCTATTTACCCCTGAATATGCAAGCCTGGCCATGCATCTCAGTTTAATAGCTGAAGAACCCAGGGTAATCGCTTACAGAGCAGGTATTTCATTGGATAAGGCAGAAGGTTTGTTGCAAGAAATGGATAACAAAGGTCTTATTTTCAGTATTAAGGAAAAAGACAAACCACTACGCTACAGGATGCAACAATTTATCGTTGGCTTTTGGGAACAACAGGTATATTCATTAACACCTGAGCTGGTAAGGGACTTTGAAGAGTACCTGCCTGTATTTGTAAACCTGGATATATGGCAGAAAGTTCCCCAGCTGAGGATAATCCCTGTAAATAAAAGCATCAGTGTTATAAACAACATTCTTCCCTATGAAAAGGTCTTTGAACTAATTAACCTATATAATGATTTTACTGTTCTGGATTGCATTTGCCGGAAGGAACAACACATTTTGGGCAAAGGGTGCAATAAGCCTTTAGAAAGTTGTTTAAGTTTTGGAATGGCGGATGAACGGAATAAACGGCTGAATCGTGGCAGGGCCATTGGACGGTCAGAAGTTTATGATATTCTTAACCGCGCAGAAAGGGCTGGCCTGGTTTTGCAGACCGGAAATGCGAGGAATGCAGTATATATCTGTACGTGCTGTGGTTGCTGCTGTGGTGTTCTTCGTAGTATTAAAAATGATATCCGGCCTGCCAGCAGAGTGTCGACGCCATTCAGAGCAAAACCTGACTCAGATAAATGTTCAGGTTGCGGAACTTGTATAAATCGTTGCCCGATGGACGCTTTATCCCTCAATGATGGAAGAGCTCTACTTAATCCAGATCGTTGTATCGGTTGTGGGTTGTGTGTTAGTACTTGTTCTGCAGGATCTATGACCCTGCAACGAAAACCAGAACATGAACAATCCTATGTCCCTGTAAGCCTGACAGAGACATACATCAGACTTGGGCAGGTCCGCGGTAAAATGAGCCTTATGGATTTGTTAGGATTGAAAATCTCATCCATTAAGGATCGCATATTATCTCATTGACTGATATTTAATAGGATTATCCCTTTCGTTTGTATTGTCTTTATGGTTGTTGCCATTTGTTTTAATATTTTCTTCAAAATCCGTTCTTCATTGACTCTTCAAATTCCGTTCTGGAAGCACGAAATATACATTTGGAAACAACAAGGCTTTAACCCTGAATTTAGGCGAACAGTTTATTTCATCCAAATTTTACCATAGACATAGGTGCCTCAAGTAAGTATTTATTTATACACTTCATAATTTGTATTAGAACTATTGTGAAGAGCAATTGTTTATAGAATCATATCCGTTATACTTAGAGCAGATGGCCCCTAAAAAAATCCTTTTTGCGACAATGCCGATGGATGGCCACTTTAATCCTCTTACAGGAATCGCCATGCATTTAAAGGCGGGAGGACACGATGTAAAATGGTACTGCAGTCAGGCGTATGAAGAGAAACTTCAAAAACTCGGGATCCACTTGTATTCTTACAAAAGAGCCAGGGATGTCAATACTCAAAATATGCATAGCCTGTACCCTGAATTTTCAGAACTGAAAGGCATCAAAAAATTAAAATTTAATTTTGAGAAAATTTTTCTGGATGACATCGAAAATCACTACCTCGATATTAAAGAAATATATGAAA
>DCVC01000210.1 GCA_002328625.1 Bacteroidales bacterium UBA2198 | reverse complement strand
GTTATTAGACAGACTCCCGTTATGTGCAAGCCTCTATCAACATGACAGTTAGCTGCATAGTGATAAAAGATTCCAAACCCTAGACAGCTTAACCTTGTCAAGAAAACTCTGTGCTTTCTATCGAGATTTGGCCCGCGCGCAAAAATTTTAAATTCTTATGCCTACACAGAAATGGCACATTTGGTTTTGCCCCTATCCTTGAGCCAACACGCATGCAAAACCAAAAGAGCCATTTATTAAAGCAACTTATGATTCATATCTGTTCAGTCAGGTTTAATCTGACAAATAATCTACAAAAAATAACTATTCTGATGAACGGTTAAATTAAAAATATCTTTTGTATCATTGTAGTCAGGTCTAACCTGACAATAGGGCTATGAAAAATAAGTACATATCAAAACAGTCAAATGAGCTCCTTTCTTGGTTCAGAAGTAATGATATGGAATGCTTTGATTACAAGGAGGCTTTTAATGCTCTTCCAGGTTCGAAACAAAGCGCTGTTCGGGAATTATTGAGTGATATGACGAAAAGAGGCTTACTAATGAGACTAAAAGAGGGAAAGTATTATATAATTCCATATGAGCAAGATTCCAAATCATTTATGCCGGATTGGCATCTGGCGGCTGAATGTATTGTGGGTGGTAAGGATTATTACATTGGGTATTATTCTGCATTAGTAATTCATGATTTAATAACTCAACCTTCATTAAAAGAACAGATAGTAGTTCCAAAACAAACAAAACCATCCACAACAAATATAAAGAATATCCCCTTTCAGTTTATTTTCCATAATGAACATCATTTCTTTGGTTATGAAGAAACATGGATAGATAGTTACAATAGAGTCCTTTGTTCAGATCTGGAAAAAACAATTATTGATTGCCTCTTTAAGCCGGTTTATGCAGGGGGGATAGTTGAAATATCTAAAGCTATTTCCATTTCCAAAGATCAAATAAACTTTGATAAACTACTTGAATACTTGAAGAAATTTAACTCTCAGGCTGTTATAAAAAGATTAGGTTTTCTTCTTGAACTTCTTGAAATAAAGCATAAAATAATTGATATACTTCTTAAATGGAGATCAGACTCATATGTATTATTAGACACTGAACTACCTAAAAAAGGCAGGTTTTTAAGCAGATGGAGCATCCAACAAAATATTGAATCTGAAACAATTAAATCTGTTCTTTACACATGATTAAACCTGGTGAAATTCAAAACAAAGCACGATTAGTCGGGGTTCGAGATCAGCAGATTGAGAAAGACTATATTCTATCATGGCTCTTAAAAGGGAAAAGTCAGAACAAGTTACTCTCTGGAATCCTGGTATTTAAAGGAGGTACATGCCTCAAAAAGTTTTACTTTGAAAGTTACAGATTTTCCGAAGATCTTGATTTTACATTGTTAGATGAAAGTGTATCAAATGATAAAATCTTAGAAGAATTTAAGGACGTGTTCAAATTCATCAAAGAAAAGGCAAACATTCCCTTGAATTTATTAGAATACAACGAACATGAAGATGGAGGACTATACTTTTTTATTGGATATTTAGGACCTCTAGGCGGTCAAGGAGCTAATAAGAAAATTAAGGTTGATATAGCCAGAAACGAAAAACTCGAATTTAAAACTTTTAAAAACACTGCCTTAAGATCATACTCAGATATTGATGACTACAGTATTTTATGTTACACTCTTGAAGAAATATTTGTAGAAAAAATGCGATCTGTCATTCAAAGGATGATAGCAAGGGATTTTTATGACATGTGGTATTTGCTTGAAGAAGATGGCTTTGATGCAAATAATTATATTGTTGAATTCAAGAATAAATGTACCAGCAAAGAATTAGATGCTTCAAAATTCAAGAGTAAATTGGCTGAACGAATTCCTCAATACAAGGGGCAATGGAAGTCGTCTTTAAGAGATCAAATTAAGGATCTCCCGGATTTTAACAAAATTGAAAGAGAGGTTCAAAGGCACATAAAAAAGATGAGATTATAATATAATAAAATCTTTACTGATTTGCTTTATGTTCGATTTATTACTAATTTGAATTCAGATAACCAAAACCTTGCAAAAATTAAGTCATTGTGACGATGAACATCTGGTGCAGGAAATCAAAGCCGGCAATATGCTTGCTTTTGATGAAGTGTACAGGAAATACAGCAAAAGACTGTTCAGGTTTTCATATAACCTGTTGAAATCAAAGGAAGATGCAGAAAATATTGTCCAGGATGTATTCCTTAATTTATGGGCTAACCGGCATAAAATTGAGAAAGGGACTTCTTTAAAATATTATATATATACAATTGCCTATCATGCATCGATTAACATAATCCGGAAGAAATTAAAAGAATCGGATTATCTGGAACATTTAATGTCACTCCAGGAACCTCTGGAAGAAGCTGTTGATCTGCAGGTTGAATTCAGGGAACTGGATGAAAAGCTTAAAAGCATAATAGATGCTCTTCCCGATCGCCAGAAAGAAGTTTATATCCTTCACAGGGTTGAAAGATTGAAATATTCGGAGATATCTGAGCGGCTGGGGATTTCTGTAAACACCATTGAAAATCACATGTCGAGAGCACTCAGGACTATACGCGAGAAGCTCGGCAACTACTCTCTGATAACTGTGATTTTCTTTTACCTCTTTGCCTGACACATAAAATCATTAAAAAAATATTTTTCAGGTAGTGGTAAGACGTTTCCTCTGCGTCTAATTAATAGATCTTAAGATGAAATCTTCAGATTTAAAAAATAATGCATGTACCAAATCATTCACAAGGTTTTGGGTTAGTTAGGTTAGGGTAAAAGCACTCCCGGGCCACCGGCAGTGCTTTTTTTATACAAAACAGATATGAATAAAGAACTTATAAAAAAGTATTTCAACAATAATTGCAGTGAGAAAGAACTGAAGGCTGTACTCGATTGGTTCACTGATTATGCACATCTGCCTGAAGGAAAGGCTTTACTTTATAATATATGGGAAGAGCTCGATGAACAGGCACCGGGAGAGAAAGCAGATTATGATACTAATCTCTGCAAAATCCATCATGAGATAAATATCCGACAGTCGAAGATTTTAATTGATAACTCCGAAAATGACCTGGTCAGATATAACAGGCGACAATATATTATATCACTTATCAGGAATGTGGCAGCGACACTGCTTTTACCCGTTCTTGGACTTGGAATATACTATTCTGCCAGATATTACTCTGCCAAATCCAATCAGACTTCAGTTAATCAGTCATATAATGAGGTCTTCTCCTCAGTGGATGCCATTACAAAAGTTACCCTGCCTGACGGTTCAAATGTGTGGCTTAATCACAGCAGTTCTCTTCGTTATCCTGCTGCATTTCAGGGCAGGTCCAGAAATGTTGAACTAAAGGGAGAAGGGTATTTTGAAGTCACCCATAATTCTAAAATACCATTTGTTGTACAAGCTGGAGAAATTCAGATCAAAGCAATCGGAACAACATTTAATATAATGGCTTATCCTGAAGATGACAGAATTGAGACTTCACTTATCAACGGGCAGGTTGAACTGCAACGGATGGGAACAAATGGTAAAGTAGTTCCTCTTTTAACCATGAAACCTACTGATCTGGCCGTTTTTGAAAAGAGTAATAATGAGATCAGTACCCATGCTATCGCCGATGACAGGTATTTTTCATGGAAGGATGGCAAGCTGGTTTTCAATGCTGAACCGATGGAGGATGTTGTTAAAAAACTCAGCAGGTGGTTTAACGCGGATATTCGGATAGAAGATCCTGAACTGAAAGGTTTGACCTTAACTGCAACCTTCGTTCATGAAACACTTCCCCAGGTAATGGACCTGCTGACTTTAGTTTCTCCAGTGAGCTATACCATAACCGGAAGAACGGCAGATACTGATGGTACCTTTTCAAAGAGAAAAATCATTTTAAGCTATAGGAAACATTAAGAAAAACGAAATATATCTGCCTATGGAACATAACTAAAACTAAAAAAGACGGGAAAGTGTTTGCCCACGATCCCGTCAGATTAAGTACCCGTTTTAAGCAAAACTAATAGTAACCTTAATCCATTCAAATTTATGAAAAAATTCCGAAATCATTATGAAAGGAATATATTCAGGTTCTTTTCAAAGAAAACAATCAGAGTTATGAAATTAACACTGTTTTTATCGATGCTGACGGTCTTTCAGCTCTGGGCTTCCGAAACCTATTCCCAGATGACAAAGCTCACCTTAAATCTTGAAAATATAAGAATAGCGGATGCTTTAAGAGAGATTGAAGATCAGAGTGAGTTCTATTTCCTCTACAGTCCGAAACTGATTGATGTTGAAAAACGAGTCAATATTTCTGCTGAGAAGGAGCCAATAAAAAATATTCTTACCGGTATTTTCGGTAAAGATGTGAAGTTCATTGTCTACGACCGGCAGGTTATACTCACGCCCGAGACAAAATCTGAACTTCCTTCTGAGCTTCAGCAGCAAAAGATCACCGGAAAAGTAACTGACAATTCAGGTGCACCTTTACCCGGGGTTTCGGTTCTGGTAAAAGGAACAACAATAGGTGCAACAACCGATATTGATGGTAACTT
>DCVC01000202.1:16059-19361 GCA_002328625.1 Bacteroidales bacterium UBA2198 | reverse complement strand
ACGAATGCACTTATAATAATAATAGAATTAACAACTATTGCACCTATCACAGGCGGTGGAATATTTGCCTGTGAGTTGATAAGCGAAACCCCGATGACAGAAAAGATATAGGTCATATCTTTTGCGGTATAGTTAATTGTTCTGAACCGCAGTATTGCAAAGATTGCAAACAGACCAAGAGCCATGCCCAGTTGAATATCAACTGTTTCGAGTAATGAACAAATCAGGAATATGATGATCCCCATCATGAAAAATGAGAACAGATACTCCTCCTTTTTAGTGTACCTGTAATAAATAAGCCGAACCAGGATAAAAAGAACCACAAGATTGATTAAGAACCTGATTAGTATACTCCACAGAGTATCCTCAATAGCAATTGTGTTAAATGACATATTCTGTAATATTAATATCGGGATCTGCTAAAAATCTTTGCATTCACTGAGCAGTTTATATACCACCGCATTTCGTTTGTCTAATCCTGAAAAGAAACCTTCAAGGAACGTTATCATTTGTTTTTTTGATCGTGCACTAAGATAAGGGAAATCATTAATTACCTTGTAAAATTCATCTTTCTTTTCGCTGAATTCCACCAGGGCATTCCTGAAAACTTCTTCTTTTCTGCATATACCCATGTAAAGACGATCGGTAACTTTTTCAATCGGCAATGTTTCAAAAGGAACTGCATAATCTGTATTTACCAGTCCGGCATAATCAAAGTCGAAAGGAACTATCACTCCCAGGTCGGGCCTCTCTGAAACTGGCTGGGACAGAATTAGTGCATTATGCTGGTTTGGCACCGACCAGTCAGTGTTCCCGATCATGTAGTTGAAAATCGCAAACCGGTCCATCATATCTGGTTTGATAAGCTTTTGAGTTACATTGCCGGTCTTTAACTCAATTGAATTAGTTCTTTTTTCCAGAAGGCTTATTGGTTCAATTGCGAATCCATACTGACTTATGGTCTTACCCGACTTAGCTGTATTAATGTAGTTGATCTTGAAAAGTCTTACTCTTAAGCTGTTATCTGTGAGGACATTATACAACTTGTAAGTAAGATACTCCCTTAAAATATAATCCTCATAACCCAATTTACAGTATGGTACAATCTTTAATTTGTTTATTCCGGCAAATTCTGCACCAACGGAATCTTTCATTTTAAAATTCAATAACAAAGGAGGGAAGTCACAGATGGCTGTCCGGCGTATTTCTCCCCGTGCCTTTACTTTGATGTCTTTGTTTACCGAGTCGGTTTTGCTGGTGTGGTATGTGAGAATGGCATCCAGATACTCCTCGTCAGATCTTTTCCTTTTGTAATAGGTGATATCAAACCTGAGTGTTATCTCAAAAAGGTCATCAGTATTGAAGAGTGTCACTTTTACATTGTGAGTGTCGGCAACAGCATACGTTGCTTTAACGGTATCAATCTGGCTGAATGCAGGCCGTGCAATAAAACCTGCCATAAGGATCATTAGGCAGAAGAGCTTTTTCATGTCAGGCATATCATTTAAAGAACATAAATAATAATTTTCAGTCTAATTTACTAAATAATTAATAATTATAAAAATAAAAAAAGGCCGCTGATGAGGCGGCCTTACGAATGATCATAATGTTTACCTTTTATTTTGAGCCAGGTAATCGCTCACCTGGTGATAAACATTCTCTGCTGTGAACCCAAATTTCTCATCCAGTACTTTGTATGGAGCTGAATAACCAAAGCTGTTTACTCCCCATACCCTGCCCTTTGCTCCAACAAGTCCCCGGAGTGTGACAGGCAGGCCTGCTGTGAGCCCAAAAACCGGTATGTTATCAGAGATAACTGATTTACGGTATTCTTCCGGCTGATTTCTGAAAAGCCCCTCAGAGGGAGCTGATATAATTCGTATTTTGAGGTTATCTTCTCTGAGCAACACTGCACCCTCAACAAGAGTTGCTACTTCCGAACCGCTGGCAACCAGAATGACATCTGGTTCCCCTTCACAATCCTGCACTATGTAGGCCCCTTTTACTGAATTTATGGCATCTGAATACCTGTCGTTCTTGTCTGATGGGAGATCCTTTATGTTCTGACGTGAAAGGATTAGTGCTGTAGGTGTTTTCCTGTTTTCGAGTGCCATTTTCCATGCTAATGTGGTCTCAGTTGCATCAGCCGGACGTAATACGAGCATACTGTTATTACCACTATGGTTCTTAAGGTGTTCCATAAGGCGAATCTGGGCTTCTTGCTCAACAGGCTGGTGAGTAGGTCCGTCTTCCCCGACACGGAACGCATCATGGGTCCAGATATATTTTACAGGTAGCTCCATCAGGCATGCAAGCCTTACTGCAGGTTTCATGTAATCGGAAAAGACAAAGAATGTTCCGCAGACCGGAATCACGCCTCCATGCAAAGCCATCCCATTCATAATTGCAGCCATGGTAAGTTCTGAAACACCTGCATGGAGAAAAGCCCCGGTAAAATCACCCCTGGTAAAAGGTCTCGTATATTTAAGGAAACCATCGGTTTTGTCGGAGTTGGCAAGATCGGCTGACGCAACTATCATATTTTCAACCTTCTGAGCATAAATCCCCAACACAGCTGCTGAAGCGGCTCTGGTGGCTGATCCTTCTTTCTGCCGGATCGCTTTATAATCAATAGAAGGCAATTCCCCTGAATAGAATGAGCGGAGCCTCCGGTCAAGATCCATATTTGAGGCTGTCCATTCACTTTTCTTCTTTTTCCACTCTGCCACATATTTCCTCTTTTCTGCCAGAACACTGGTATAGAGTTCTTTAACGTCTTCAAAAACCTTGAAAGGGTCGCTGATGTCCCCTCCCAGGTTAACCAGAGACTTCTCATATGACCCTCCGGCCTCACTTACCGGCATACCATGCGTTGATGTCTTTCTCTCAAAACTCTTTCCTTCACTGTCGAGAAGTCCTTTACCCATGATCGTTTTTCCGATTATAATAACAGGACTATCTTTTGAAATTACGGCAGCCTCAAGTGCTTTCCTTATCTCTTCCTGGTCGTTACCGTCAATTACGATGACTTCCCAGCCCCAGGAACGGTATTTCATTGCAGTATCCTCAATGGTCACGGCTTTGGTTTCAGTTGAAAGCTGTATGTCATTTGAATCGTAAAACATAATCAGGTTTTTCAGTCCCAGGAAACCGGCAAGCCTTCCTGCTCCCTGTGATATTTCTTCCTGTATACCGCCATCAGAGATGAAGGTAAATGTTTTATGACTGAAAAGTTCTCCAAAACGGGCAGCCAGAAACCTATCGGCTATTGCGGCACCAACAGCCATTGTATGGCCCTGTCC
>DCVC01000202.1:0-16017 GCA_002328625.1 Bacteroidales bacterium UBA2198 | reverse complement strand
GGATCGAGAAAAAATCTGTCGCGATTGATCCATCCCGGATCATCAGGATCAAAATTAAGAAATTCAGAAAAAAGTACATGGATAAAATCGGCACCACCCATCGCACCACCGGGGTGGCCTGATTTTGACTTTTCAACCATCGACATCGACAATGTCCTGATATTATCTGCAGCTCTTTTATTAATATCTGTGCTCATTAAATAGAATATTAGCCGTTATATAAATAACGGTAACAAAATTATGATTTATTACGGAAAGAAAAACGGCAGAATGTACTAAAGATATTTCCTGTCTTCTTCCGGGACATCAAAGTACTTGTCGTATAAGGAAGCATCAGGCCCTTCTTTCTCAATCTTTGATCCCCTGATCTTGTATGTGCACTTTTCACCTGCTATACCTGAGAAGTAGATGTTGAACTCCCTGCCCTCTTCATCGATCATGAGTATTCTTACGAGGTGATTGTATTTGGCACTGTTCAGCTGGGAGTGACAAATAGGACAGGTGTAAATGTATTCTGTTCCCTCCTCAATTTTGAATGAAGGGTGAGTTGTTGTTGTATAGTTTCCGATTTCGGGATTGAGAAAAATCAATCCTCTTTTTGAACTGTTTGTTTTTACAGCGGCAAGAACAATGGAAGTCTTTACATTTAAATGACCTCGGCAGACTTTGCATAAATATTCAACAGCCATGATGTACCTCCTGTGTATTTATATGATTTATCCGGTTAATAATTTTATCAGCTACATTCTTTACAAGATACGAAATATTTTCACCAAATGCAATTTTTTCGGGTTGTATTCCGAGAACAAAAACTGGCATACTGAAAAAATCTGAAATTTTCTTTAATGAAATATTGTGAGTGTTAAAAGTCAGATCCTGTATTTTGTTTATTGACAAGAGTTTATATGTTCCAGGCTTTGATTTAAGATCAACACAGTCTATGAGAACAAGAATATCCGGATTAAGTGAATTAATCTTGCCTATATAGTTTTCAATGCTGACTTCAACTGTAAGAGACGAAACGGTGTCTGTCTGCTTAATATTACTGCTTATATAAACACCGACACCATCGTCCATTTTAAGGAGATTCCCTATACCGACAAAAAGTATCCTTTTATCTTTTTGAGAGATCAGTTTTTTGAGTTCGTCATACACCTTTGGACAAGTATTTTACCAGGATCACCCTTAAACAGTTGGGGCATATTATGTTAAACATATCCTTTCTCTTAAGCCCGTCCTTTATTTCAACACTCACATCCTGCCCCTCAGCAAGCCTTAGTTTCTGGTTCAGGATATTAAGATTAAGGATTGAGGAGAATGCTTTTGGACCAAGTTTTCTGTGCATAAAATGCAGGTGTTCCCTGGTTGTTATGATTGCGTTGCAGCTCTGGCAGATAAGAAGCTCTTTTTCCTGATATTCAATGCTTTTACTCCTGTCAAAAACAGCCATATCATAAATTTTGTCTGATAATATCACACCTTTTTTTGTTATGCAATGTTCCTCGCATTGCCCGCAAAAGATGCATTTGCCGTAATCTCTTATAATTGTCCTGATCCCTTTCTCCTTATCATCGGTAAAAGTTATTGCATGAGAAGGACATACGTTTGCGCATGTTTCGCAGCCAACACAATTCTCATCATCCACCGAAGGTTTGCCTCTGAATTTTTCAAAAGGAACATGAGGCTCGGCCGGAAATTTTGAAGTGTATGCCGGAGTAAGCAGTGAAACAATTGCTTCTTTCAATTCTCTGATCTTGGGATACTTCATTTTACAACATCTTTGTAATCGTCCTTGACAGTTCTTTTATCCAATCCGGTTCCAAAATGGTAAGCTCCTCTGATTAGTGCATGCGCGGCCACTGTCGAGCTGAAAAAGAGAACAGGTATGGCAATCAGCGCCTTAAATCCTGCGTCATTTAATCCAAAATGAAACAAAACTCCCAGAAGGATGCTACAGCAGCCCAGTGTGACACATTTTGTTGCTGACTGAAGCCTGTTGTAAACATCCGGAAGACGGATCAGACCAATGCAGCCGAATATGTTGAACAAGACTCCTATGCTTATTAAAATAACTGTAATCATATTATTCATTTAGTTTTTTACCGCTCAGATATTTAGCCAGCGTCAGAGTCCCGATGAAGCTCAGGATAACCCAGGCAATCCCGATATCAAGAATAAATGATTTTTCCGTCTGGGTGGCTATAATCGCACAGATTCCGACGACCAGTATCCCGAAAATATCGATACCCACCATCCTGTCAGGTATTGTCGGTCCGCGGATAATCCTGTATAAACAGACGGCACTCAGAGCTATCTGAATATAGAGCAGTATGGTCAGTATATCAGTCATTCCGCAAATCTTTTAATGTATTTTTCAAATTTCCCGGTTATCATTTTTGTATACACTTCAGGATCTTCCGACTTAACATAAATCCAGTGAATATAAAAATCATCATTTATAATATCAACGGTTATTGTTCCGGGCGTCATTGTAATCGAGTTGGCAAGTAATGTTTTAGCAAATTCAGATTTAAGTGTTGTTTTTACTTTTACAATGCCAGGCCTGATTGGCATAGCAGGGTGTAAAACACGATATGCAACATCAAAATTGGCCTTTACGCACGCAATTATGAAGAAGAACAGATAAATGCAAAACCAGTAGTACCTGTGCGGCTGGAGAAACTTATGAACGCCATGGAAATAGTAAGGGGCAAAGATCACCGAGCACAATATTGCGGCAACAGAGCCTACAATTATATTTGATAATGTGATCCTGAATGTTATGAGCATCCAGAAGATCAGAGCCAGTATAAATAATGCAACGTATCTCATCTTATATTCCAGTTATTTGAGAGGTGTATTCAGAGGGGGCCATAAGAATATCTATTGCAGGGGTTAGGATAATGTCCCGAACCCCGGGGATAACCAGAAGACTGAGAAGAAGGCATATAACACCCAGAATGATCATGCTGAAGACCATCGGGAATGGAACTTCCCTGGTCTTTTTTTCATCAGTGGTAGTTTCCTTATTATAAAAGGCATATCGCTGAAATTTCAGGAATGATGCCAGAGTGATAATGCTGACAATTGCAGCCAGGACAGCCAGGAGATAAAAACGGGCCATTACGGCAGCAATAATGATTATCAGTTTACTGAAGAATCCGTTAAATGGAGGTATGCCCGAGATGGATAAAGATGCCACGAATGAAGTGGCAGATGTGGCAGGCATGGTTTTTGCCAGACCTCCCATCTCATTAAGATTTCGGGTACCGGTTGAATATTCAATTGCTCCGGCGTTAAGAAAGAGAAGGCCTTTAAAAGCTGCATGATTGATAAGGTGGAATATACCACCGGCGATTGCCAGTGCGGCCACCTCCTGCCTGATCCCCCTTGAAATAAGCAGCATACCAATTCCAACCGACAGGATCACATAACCCATCTGGCTTATGCTGTGATATGCAAGCAGCCTTTTTATATCCCATTGTCCTATTGCCAGAAAAACACCTGTAACCATTGATAGGGTTCCAAGTGTAATTATAAGCACAGCCATCCCCTCAGTAACTGCAAACATATTGAAAAACAACCTGATAATCACATATATACCTATGGCCTTGATAAGCACACCTGAGAGCATCGCGGAAATGGGGGACGGGGCAGAGGAGTGAGCATCGGGCAGCCAGGCATGGAAAGGAATTATGGCCGCCTTCAACCCGAAACCACTGAGGAGCAAAATCTGGATCAGGAGATAGTAGTTTTTATCATAACCGGCACTGAAAACTGTTCTAACGTCAGCTATATTGAGGGTTTTTGTTTTCCAATAAATAAATCCGATACCGAACAATATCAGGAATGAAGCCAGTCCGCCTAATACCTGATATTTAAATGTTGCTTCAAGTTCATCCTTTTCCACCCCGAACGCAACAAGCGCATAGGAAGATATTGCCGAGATCTCAAGAAAAACATAGATATTGAAAAGATCACCGCTCAGGACTACTCCATTCATTCCTGCTATCATAAGGCAGAATAATGAGTAGAAATAGTTTTCGGATGTATATCGGCTTATGTATGATATTGAATAAATTACCGAAAGAAAACCGATGAGGTTTACAATGCAGAGAACAATTACGGAGTAACCATCAAGAACCATATGAATACCAACAGGTATCTTGTTTACCGGCTCCCAGCCGCCTACCTTATATATGGAACTGCTTTCTCCGGTTGTGAAAAGCGCATACACACTTGCGGTAACAAGATAAAGCAGGATCAGTGATGCAATACTCTTGTCGAAATGCTTAATAAACCTTCCCAGGATCATTATCAGGAAAGCTCCTGCAAGCGGCACAACAACAAATAAGGGTATCAGCTGATTCATCTTTTATCCTCTTAAATTTTTCATTTCTCTGATATCAAAGGTTCCATATTTTCTGTATAATCTGATTATTACTGCCATGAGCATAGCTGTAGTGGCCAGACCTATAACAATAGCTGTAAGCACCATCGCCTGAGGCAAAGGATCAACATAGGTTTTGACAGGATCGGAAGGATTAACAATCGGAGCAACACCCCCTTCAACGTATCCTACAAGTGCCAGTAAGAGAAAAATGCTGAACTCCATGATCGACAAGGAAATAGCAATCTTAACCAGGTTCCGCCTGGTTATCACTCCATAAAGGCCTGTAAGGAATAATATGAAACACAGCCAGTAAAGTGTCATTTTGATATTTCTTCTTTAAATATTACTAATGCAAGGAATATTGACAAAATAGAGGCAGCTACTTCTATACCTATAAATATATTGTAAAGTGGCAGCACTCCGGCGCTTACAAGTTCACCAGGTATGCCTTTTGGAAGCCAGTTAAGGAAAAAGATACGGGCACCAAAAAGAAATCCTGATACCGCAAGGAACAGAGCAATAAGAATAGCAAGGTTCTCATAGAGAGTGGAACCTGCTTCTTCCCTCACAAGATTAAGGAAATCGCTTCCGTATGCAAGTATCAATAGAATGAATGATCCTGCAACAATAACACCGCCGGCAAAACCTCCACCCGGCGTCAGATGACCATGTATTATTATATATATGCCATAAAGAAATACTAATCCCGCAATCAGCTGCGTAGTCGCCTTCACTATGACCGTCATCCCTTTCATCTTTTGTTTTTCGTTTTTCGTTAATCTTTTATCGTTTTGCTCTGTGCTCTGCGCCCAGTACCCTCTGCTCTGCACCCTCACTTCTTTCCTTTAATCCTGAGTATGGTCAGTACTCCGAGCACTGCTGTTATCAGTACCGTTGCCTCACCAAGAGTATCATATGCCCTGAAATCAAAAATAACACCGGTCACCAGGTTTGCACTACCTGTCTTTCCGGTGGCACCTTCAATATATGATTGTGCCATACGAAGCGTCCCTTGTCCAAACGAATCGAGTGAACCTGCTGATATTTTAAGAAAATAAAACAGTACCAGTAAAATAAGAATTGCTGTAACAGTAGTCACATAACCCTGTATATCAGGTTTGTTGAAAGCTTCTTCGCGGGAACTGTCGAGAACAACGGCAACCATTATAATAAGAGTTATTGTCTCCACAACGATCTGCACTATTGCCAGGTCCGGAGCCTTGAGGAGAAGAAAACAGATAACGAGGCCGTACCCGACAATGCCTCCTGCAATTACAGCAGAGAGAAGATCTCTGGCATGTATTGCATATAGTGCCCCAAGAATCATAAATCCTATTATAATCGAAAGTGCAATTTCCATGATAACTGCCTTTAATTAATTCATTATAAGCAACATAATAATTAACCCGGCAAAAACCCAGATTATGTAACCCGTCAAAACTCCGTTATGGCCTTCACTTAACTTATGGCTGAACCATAAAACAAACTGTTTTGAAAGATCGTAGATATCAAAAAGTTTCTCCTCCGCTTTTCTGTACATTAAAGCAAAGAACTTAAATTCACCGATGGTTTTGTAAAATTCCGGAGTAGGGTAACCTGTCTTTTCCTGTATTCTCTCCCCTCCGATAAAACTATCCTCAGTTCTGAATTTCTTCAGACCGGAAGCAAGATATACAATTGTACCAAGGACGATAGTGATCACAATAAGAAGTGAGACGAATGTTGAATTCCAGAGTCCTGTAAACTGAAACTCGCCTGTTACGGGCATAAGGAATCGCGGAACAACAAAGGTAGTGGCAAATACTCCAAAAACAACGCATAACAGAGCAAGCAGCACCATCGGCAGCCACATTAAAAAGGGTACTTCGCGAACCTTTTCAAAAGTTGTTTTTTGCCGGCTCAGAAAAACGCCACCGATGAATTTAATGAAACTTGCAAGTGTCAGTGCTGATCCCAGAACAGCCAGTCCAAGCCATATTATCCAAAGCTTATTTGCAACTCCTGCACCAGCGCCAAATTCAATAATCCCCTGATATATCATCCACTTTGAGGCAAAACCGTTAAAGGGAGGTATGCCGGAGATNNGTACGGTATTCAATGCTGCCTGCTGAAAGAAACAGACCGCTTTTGTATATTGCATTGTTAATCATATGGAAGAGTCCGGCTGCAATACCGACAAGTGATCCCAGTCCAAACCCGACAATCATGTAACCAACCTGAGAAACAGCATGATAACCCAGCAGACGTTTGTAATTATGCTGAACCAGTGCCATCATTACTGCAATTATTATCGTTGTAACTCCTGCGATCAGAAGCAATAATGTCATCCATTGATCAAGAATAAAAAGGTCGGTGGTTATCCTTGCCAGGAAATATATTCCCAGGAGCTTGTCAAGAGAAGCGGGCAGGAGTGCGGACGATGATGCCGGCGCATCTTTTGAATAATCAGGAACCCATGTGTGGAAAGGAAATGCCCCTGCCTTGGTGAAACTCCCTACCAGCAAAGCAATAAATGCAGCAACTGAAAGTATATTGGTGGTCGGAAGGGAAATATTGTTTATACTGAGTGAGTCAGTCAGTCTCCATAACATTGCAATGCCAATGATAAGTATTGTATCTGATGCCCCTATAAGTATAAGTGTCTTCTTGGCTGCAGCCGAACTTTCTTCATCACGTCCGGGAATGAGTTTGTAAAGCGTGATCCCGAGTATTCCCCAGAAAGCAAGGAACATAAGCAGATTATCTGATAAAACTGCTCCGTAAGAACATCCCAGCGTGATAAGGAACCATGGATAATAGTTTTTAACCCTCTCCTTTTTGATGTAAACAAGGGAATACAAAAGAATAAGGAGGGCAAAAAGGGAGATGAATAAAATTATGAGCTTACTTAAGTTGTCCAGCGTTAATGCAAAATACTGAGCAGGCTGCTGCATTATACTGAAGCCAAACAGTGTCGAACATGATCTTATGGCAATATCATCAATCACAACCATTTGTGCAGCCGAACTGAATATCGTCAGTGACATGTAACCTGTTAAAATGCTGATTATCAAGGAAAAAGATCCTTTGACAATATTGTATTTATCAGGTAATATAAACAGGAGTATTCCGGCAGCAATGGGTATAATTATCATGACCTGCAGGAAACTGCAAACTGACGGTCCGGATACCAATGAAATAAACTCGTTCATTACTGGTGGGTAATATTTTTCTTTATTTCCGCTGTTCTCTTTATTGAAAAATCTATCAGCTCCTTAGCGTTCATTATCTTATTCCCCGAGCTGAAGTCATAAGCTGATGCCATTCGTTCAGTGCAGCAATAACATGGGTCAACTGCAGCAAGTGATAAAGTCGCATCAGAAATGGTCTGCCCGACGCAGGATTTTTTAAATGTCGCAATGTTGACATAACTTGGTGCTCTTATCTTATGTCTGGCAGGAGAATTCGAACCGTCCGAAAACACACAATGGAACACCTCACCTCTGGGAGCTTCAGCCCGGCCTGTTCCCATTCCTTCAGGTATTTCCTTAATCTTCACGGTGATTTCACCTTCTTTCACTTTTTCCAATCCATCCAGACATTGTTCTATTATTGAAATAGATTCATACATTTCGAGAAGCCTTACTTCTGCTTTGGCAAATACATCTCCTGCCTCGGCTGTGATCACTTTCCAGTTGACAAGGGGATATGCAGCATAAGGATCATCCTTTCTTATGTCAATTGCCACACCTGATGCTCTCGCAGTAGGACCAACGGCGGCATAATCTATAACATCCTGTTTTGTCAGCACACCAACTCCCTTGGTCCTTGCATGAATAACAGGATCGTCCATAACAGCGCCGGTAAGCAGATCGGTCTTCTTTCTGACATCGCTCATCACTTTGCGGATTGTAGCTATCTTGTGGTTTTCAATATCCCTGCGCACACCTCCGACCTTGAACATTGCATAACTGTTTCTGTTCCCGGTGATCATTTCAAAAAGATCAAGAACAGGCTCCCGATATTTCCAGGCCCACATGAACACTGTATTGTAACCTAAAAAATGACCGGCAAGACCAACCCACAGCAGGTGGCTGTGTATCCTTTCCAGCTCCCCGATAATTGACCTTATATATTTTGCCCGGTCGGTAACCTCTACGTTAACTATTTCTTCAACAGCATTTGCAAATGCAAACGGATGTGAGGTGGAACATATTCCGCAAATACGTTCCACAAGAAAG
This sequence comes from Bacteroidales bacterium UBA2198, assembly GCA_002328625.1. Taxonomy (GTDB): domain Bacteria; phylum Bacteroidota; class Bacteroidia; order Bacteroidales; family VadinHA17; genus LD21. Next base: position 7,404 of record DCVC01000202.1, on the reverse strand, counting down.
AAAACCTGATCATATGTCTTTGATTCACTTAGTTTTTCAATACCCCTGTGATTATAACCGGTTTCCCATTTAATGTCTCTTACAATTTCACCGTCGCAATAGAGTTTGAATAATTCAGGTTCCTCCTGTAAGGGATGATAGGGTCCGATCGGTATAAGTGTTTTTTTGCTCATCTTCTGTGTTTCACTTTAATTCTTGAACTCTTTCCNNCGCTCTATCCAGTTTGACGCATTAAACATGTTCGAGAGCGATTCAATTTGAGGATCCTTGTTGTCAAGAACAACATGTATATTGAGTATTAGTCCTGTGGCATCATTACTGAAATGATAATGTATTTCAAACCCTTTCTTGGTATGCAATGCTGATGCAATTATAAACCTGAAACCTTCCGTTTTGTAAAGGAAGCCGGCGATCTTTAATATGGTATCCGGGTTCACAGAAACAACAATACGCTTGCCATTCTTTATTGTCACCTGCAGAATATCAGAACTGAAGTTCTCTTTTAATCTCTCTATAATAACCTCTTTTTCCATTTATTCCGATTACTCAATATCTTTTAACCTCAACCTTGTATCTTAAGCTTATGATTTATTTACAAGTTTCACAATTCCGGCAATTATCGCCTCAGGTTTCGGTGGACAACCCGGGATGTATGCATCGACCGGTATTATTTTATCTACCGGTCCTGCAAAGGTTATCCCTTCAGCAAAAATTCCCCCCGTACACCCGCATGCTCCAATTGCCACTACAAGAATAGGCCGTGGGGCCTGATTGTAAATTTCAAGCAACCTCTCCTTGTCACGCATGTTAATAGATCCATTCACGAGCAGTACGTCCGCATGCCTGATACTGCCTACTAAAAGTATTCCGAAACGTTCCAGATCATGCCTTGGAGTCAGACAATCGAGTATCTCTATGTCACAATTATTGCATGAGGCCCCGCCAAAGTGAAAAACCCAAAGAGACTTCTTGAAACAGTAACTTTTAAATCCCACAGCTGCAAATATTTAATAACCAAACATTATAAGTACAATTGCAATAATTGCAAATAGATTCATCCATACAACAAAGAAATTTACTGCCTGTTTTATCTTGATCCTTGGATTTGTATTTCTTATCAATGTAAGGAGAAGTACAATACCCAGGACTTTTAAAATGCTCCAGAGAATATGGATACCGTCAAATCTGAATCCGCCTAATAAAAGTGCTGTCAGGAACGCCGGCAGAATGAACAGCATTAAATATTTGGCAAGTTTGATCAATGCATAAGGGGCTCCTGAATATTCAATGAAGATGCCTTCTGTGATTTCAGCCTCTGCTTCAGGTATGTCAAATGGCACAAGCGCAAGTTTAGCCTGTATGCAAAAAATCCCCACAATGAAAAGCAGCACCCCTGAAACACTCCCGATAAAAGAACTGCCAGCCTGTTGAGTTTGTATAATGCTGTTAAGATCAAATTGCTGACCGCATTTCAATATTATTCCGGCAATCAGGAGCAGGAAGGTGAGTTCATAGCTCAGGATAAGCTTCATTTCCCTCGATCCTCCCACGGCTGCAAGAGGATTGCCTGAGGAAAGCGATCCGATAATATAAGAAAAAGAAGGTATTGTCAAGAGATAGAAGATCACAAGAAGATCGCCCCTGAAACCGGTAGTAATATTGAAAAGGGGAAGAAGAATAAAGACTCCTGCCATTGTTGCACCAAAAACTGCAAATACAGGAGCCAGAAGAAAAATCAGCGGGGAACCATGTTTTGGAAGTATAGTCTCCTTAACCAGTAGCAGTTTGAAAAAATCATAGAATGGCTGCAGCAGGGGAGGACCCTTTCTGAACTGAACCCTGGCAGTGATTTTCCTGTCGAACCATGAAAGAAAAGCACCGGTTACTGCCATGAAAAGCAAACCGGGGAAGACAAGAAAATAAAAAAAGTCAACTGCCATATAGGATAAATTTACGATTATTCAGTAGTATATAAATAGTCTTTAATCAGTACTTTATCATTAAGCCTGTAAATATTTTCCCCCGGATTCTCATCAGATTCAACCAGTGAAACAGTTCCCGGAGGGCATGCATCAATAAACAGTTCAAGTTCTTTCTTGTCATTCAGGTCATAGAACAGATCCTTGTTCCTGTGGTGCCTGAAAAAATCGGTCATCATTGTTCCGAAAGGACAGATGGTTACGCACGATTTGCATGATATACAGAGATTGGTATACCTGTTAATTATGCCATCCTCATCTTTTTCAAGCGCATCAGCCGGGCAGACAGCAATGCAGGGAGCATCTTCGCATTTTCTGCAGGTATACCTGAAAATTGCCAGCTCCCTTATTGTTTTAAGCCCGTTTGCATTTGATGTCTGATAGAAATATCCTTCCGGCAGCTTTAGGTCAGAATTCTCAACCATTGCTGAACGGAGCTTAGTCATATCTATCAGTAATCTTTGATTCATATCATTGCCAGATTTCAGGTCGATCTTTTATTTCAGAGTAGACGAAGACAGGGCCGTCCTTGCAGACAAAATACTCACCCATCATGCAGTGACCGCATTTGCCAAGGCCGCACGACATGTTCTTTTCCATAGAGAGATAAATCTCGTCATCTTTATATCCCATCTCAAGAAGTCTGATTGTTCCGAATTTCATCATGATCGGAGGACCGCAAACTACTGCAATAGAGTTCTTCAGATCAATATCTATTTTACTAAGCAGATTGGTTACCAGACCAACCGACTCATTCCATCCTTCATCCGGTTTGTCAACCGTTCGGTATGTCTCAAATTTCGATGTATTGTTAAGCCGGTTAAAGAGTGGTTTGTAGATGCAATCGGCAGGCGTTTTCGAACCATAGCAAAGGATAACCCGTTCAAGATTATCCTTTACATCTTCAAGAGCATAAAGTAATGACCTTATTGGAGCAAGACCACAACCGCCTCCGAGGATCAGGACTTCTTTCCCAAGGAAGTTATCGACCGGATAACCTCTACCGTAAGGTCCCCTGATTCCCATATATACTCCGGGTTTAAGATTATGCATGTATTCCGTCACATAACCTGTTTTCATCACAGTTACTTCAAGTGTATCTGTTACGAGAGGCGAAGAGGAGGGAGTGAAAGGAGCTTCTCCTATCCCGTCAACAGATAATTCTATGAATTGGCCTGTCCTGAAAGAGAATTCTTCTTCCGGAATAAGTACAAAGGTCTTAATCAGAGGCGATTCATCAATTACATCTGTAAGTTTTGCCCTGATAGGCTTATATATATTTCTCTTATCAGTCATAAAAGATTATCCGGCTAACTCAATGAAAAGTTCATTCTTATTTATTTTACCAATGCAGGCTTCAATACACCTTCCGCATCCGGTGCAGGCAAGAGACTTGAATTTTTCAGGTTTCCACACATACTTGCACATATACCTGTTCCTGAACCGGCGATGCAATTCGAACAGTCCGTCTTCGCCTCCGGCAACTCTTTCAAATCCTGGATATTGACATGCATCAAGCTGTTTAACCTTTTCAAACCCGGGCTTATCTATAAGAAGAAAACAGGAACAGGTAGGACAAATTGTTGCGCAGGCTCCGCATGAAACACAACTGGAAGAATATCTTTTCCAGATATCTTCCCCTGCTTCTTTTACAATCCTGCCTGTTTCCCTGTAATCGGGCAGACTCTTATTGGAGGTCTTGAGCATTGATTCAACATCTGAATGTTGTTTTTCGATAGCAGAAACTACAGCCTGGTCATCCAGCTGCCTGACCATTGTGAGCTGATTTGCAAATTCCTTACCCATGGGGGTTATTATCCGCAAAATGATCCGGCTCTCCTTATGTATTATAGCTATGTCGGCAAAAGAGGTCGAATACGGCTTGACATCATATGATAAACAATGGCAATGTTCCTGAATACCAAAGCAGTCTGAAGAAATTAGCAGGGTGTTTTCCCTTCGGTTTCTGTAAAACATGTCATCAAAATCCTTGTCAAGGTATATCTCATCCAGAATTCTCAGTCCCTCAATATCACAATTTGGAGCTCCAATGATTACCCTTTTCTTTTCACCCTGGATCGGGGAAGTTACATTCTCCTTTATGGGAAGAAAGAAATTCTTGAGCGATGTGGCCGGCTTAGGCTTGTTGTATGATATTTTGTCAATATTATCCGCACTGACCGGTTCGTAATCAAGGCCGAATTCATTTCTGATAGCAGCAAAGATGGAATAGGATAATAAAAGCTGTTCTACGGCTTTGTCCCACTCTTCTTTTTCGATAACTTTATATTCCATTTATGTGACAAGATTCACATATAAAAATATATTCAATGAAAATAAAAATCAATGAAATTATACCTATTTTTGTAAGAAATTATATTAACATACGTTAATTTACACTACATCAATAGTATAGAAATAATTTAAATTGAAAAAATATTTTATCAGGACTGCATAGATTAATGATATAAAAACAAATTATGTGAAACATATCACAAAATACATTATCAAAAACAGCCTTAAAAGAATCTTTCTCTACAGGGCTTGTCTGGTCAGACTCAAGTTGATGGGTGTTGAAAAAGTGTTTTCCTATACCCTTGCAAATGAGACAGGAGTCACTTCCGATCAGGTGCGAAAAGATTTTTCCGAATTCAATATCAAGGGAAACAAAAGAGGTGGTTATAATATTAAAGATCTCCTTGAAAAAATGGAAAATATCTTTCATCGCAACAAAGACCATAATATTGTGCTGATAGGAATGGGAAACCTGGGTTTGGCGCTTTCAAAATATAATAAGTTTGTTCAGCGGAACATGAATATTGTTGCTACATTCGATATTGATCCTTTCAAACAGAAGATGAGATCTGATATCCCCGTATATTCCATGAGCCGTTTGAAAGAGATTATTGACCGGTTCAGAGTGAAGGTTGCGATACTCGCAGTTCCGGAAATATCAGCCCAGGAGGTCAGTGATGAACTGATACGACTTGGTATAAAAGGATTAGTGAATTTTGCACCTGTTCTTCTTAAAGTACCCCCTGACGTAGTAATTAATAATGTAAACCTATGTGATGAATTGGAAAGTGTAATCTATTATGTTCACAGGCAGATGCAGGCTGACGGATTAAAAAATATAGAGTTATTATACAAGGATATGAAATACTGATCAGGGGACTGGTTCAGGGTGTGGGTTTTCGTCCCTTTATCTGCAGGCTTGCGGCTAAGCATGGCTTGAAGGGAGTAGTGGATAACAGATCTGACGGAGTTTCTGTTATTATTCAGGGCGACCTTAAAACCATCGACAGGTTCAGCAATGATATACTGGAAAATGCACCGCCGGCTTCACAGATCAAATCAATCGAGGTGAATCCAAAAATTGTAGAAGGGTACGGCCAATTCAGTATCGCGGGAAGTAAAATAATTGATAATCAGATCACTGAAGTCAGCCCGGATATAGCTGTATGCCCCGATTGCCTGTCTGATCTTTCATACGATCCTGAAAGGATAGATTATCCCTTTATTAATTGTACAAACTGCGGACCAAGGTTCTCTATTATTGAGGGACTTCCTTATGACCGGCCAAAAACAACAATGAAAGATTTTATCATGTGCGAAAAATGCACTTCGGAATATCACGACATTCTCAACCGCCGTTTTCATGCACAACCTATTGCCTGTAACTCGTGCGGACCTGAATACCTTTTTTATGATGGAAGAAAAAAAATAACAGGGAGTGAGCAGATAATTCAGGAAATCGCTACCCGGATCGCTTCCGGCGAAACAGTTGCAGTAAAAGGTGTTGGCGGATACCATCTGATGTGTGACGCACTGAATAATCAGGCTGTGATCAGCTTGAGAAACAGGAAAATGCGTGATGCCAAACCATTTGCTGTGATGTTCAGTGATATTTCTGTTTTAAGAAAGTACTGCTTCATTGACGAAAACGAGGAAAAAGAACTTCAGTCATGGAGACGGCCTGTAATTATATTGAGGCAGAAAGAGCCTCTGGCTGAAGCAGTCGGCAACGGATTGAAAACAACCGGGGCAATGCTCCCATATATGCCCTTTCATTATCTGATGTTCAGAAAATTAAGGACTCCTGTAGTGGTTCTTACCAGTGGCAATATATCCGAAGAACCCATCATAATTGATGATTCAGTGGCAGGAAAAGAACTTATGAAAGTTGCAGACTCATTAATAAGCTATAACAGGAAAATTCATAACAGGGCGGATGATTCCGTAATAAGATTCATAAATAATAAGGTAAGTTTGATCCGTCGTTCCCGTGGATTTGTTCCAAGACCCGTTGATCTTGCTTTTAATGTTGACGGTATCCTCGCCCTGGGTGCTGAACAGAAGAACAGCTTTTGTATCGGCAAAAACCACCAGGCTATTATGAGTCAGTATATCGGCGATCTGAAAAACCTGCCTGCATATGATTTTTACAGAGAGTCAATCAACAGGTTTGCAGCCCTCTTCAGATTTAACCCTCAATATCTTGTTTGTGATCTTCATCCTGACTATTACTCAACAATCTATGCCTCGGTCCTTGAAAAAGAGATGAAGGTGCCCCTTTTGAAAGTCCAGCATCATCATGCACATATTGTATCCTGTATGGCAGAACATGATATAGATGAGAGAGTTATTGGAATAAGCATGGATGGAACCGGCTATGGTACTGACGGGAATATATGGGGTGGAGAATTTCTGATTGCTGATTGTGAACGGTTTGAAAGATTTACGCATTTCGATTATATACCGATGCCCGGAGGAGACAAAGTTGTTGACGAACCATGGAGGATGGCTTACTCTTATTTGTTCAAATACTTTGGAGATAGTCTTGATTACAAATCAATGCCAGTTTTTAAAACGGTTGATAAACTTAAAATGGAGTTGATCAGAGAGATGATCATTAATAGAATCAACTCGCCCCTTACCTCAAGTGCCGGTCGTTTGTTTGATGCAGTCGCTGCACTGACCGGATTATGTACTGACAGTACTTTTGATTCAGAACCACCCGTCAGGCTTGAATCAGCAATAGAATGTGAAACTGATCTATATTATCCTTTTACTTCAGATGGAACAGTTATCTTTGCGGATACTTTAAAAGCAGTAATGACCGACCTTTATAACTGTGATATTTCATTGATATCCGCCAAGTTTCATAATACCATAGCTCAGGTTATTCTTAGAATATCTGAAGTAATAAGAAAGGAAACATCCATCAGCAAAGTAATTCTTTCGGGCGGTGTATTTCAGAATAAATACCTTACTGAAAAATCGATGGACTATTTGATGGATAAGGGTTTTGAAGTATTCATAAATAGCCAGATTCCATCGAATGACGGGGGTATATCCCTGGGTCAGTTGGTTATAGCATCTAAAACTTTAGCATAATGTGTCTGAGTGTTCCTGCCAGGATAGT
>DCVC01000323.1 GCA_002328625.1 Bacteroidales bacterium UBA2198 | reverse complement strand
CTGGAAAAATATCTCCCCGGCGAAACCGGGGAATCCCCTCTTGCCAACTCGGAGGAATGGCTGAACGTTACTGATAAAAACGGGCGTAAAGGAAGACGCGAAACAAACACCATGCCGCAATGGGCAGGATCGTGCTGGTATTACCTGCGGTTTATTGATCCGAAAAATGACAACCGGATCTTTGACCAGGCAAAAGAAAAATACTGGATGCCTGTCGATCTCTATATAGGTGGCGCTGAACATGCTGTCCTTCACCTCCTTTACAGCCGATTCTGGCATAAGGTCCTGTTCGACCTTGGAATCGTGTCAACTGATGAGCCTTATTTGAGACTGTTTAATCAGGGTATGATACTTGCGTATGCATACGAGAATGAAACAGGAGCAAAAGTATCTGCCGACCAGGTTGAGGAGAAAGACGGAAGATTCTATAACAAGGAAAATGGAACAGAACTCAGGCAGATAGTGGCCAAAATGTCAAAATCGCTCAAGAACGTAGTGAATCCTGATGATGTAATTGAAAAATATGGCGCCGACTCACTCCGATTGTATGAAATGTTCATGGGGCCTCTTGATGTAACTAAACCCTGGGATGATAAGGGAGTAAAAGGTGTTTTCGGATTCCTTGGCAGAGCATTCAGGTTCTTTTCAAATCATGAAAATATCACTTCAGGAGAAGAGGACCCCGACATACTGAAAGGACTCCATAAAACGATCAGGAAAGTCGAATCTGATATCGAGAGTCTCGATTTCAACACAGCCGTTTCAGCTATGATGATATTTCTGAATCTGGCAATAAAAAAGGGAAAGGTCACAAATGAAACCGCACATGTTTTTACGAAGATACTTTCACCTTTTGCTCCTCATCTTGCAGAAGAATTATGGCGATTACTCGGACATATAACAACTCTTGCCTTTGAACCATGGCCAAGGGTGAATGAAGAATATCTGAAGGAGGATATTTTTGAATATCCCGTGTCGTTCAATGGGAAAATGAGGTTTAGAATAGCTCTTCCCTCTGATATGAGCAGGGATGAAATAATCAAAATAGTCCTGAACGATGAAAGAACAAGAAAATGGATAGGTACAACCACCGTTTCAAATGTTATTGTCGTCCCCAATAAAATTGTAAATGTTGTAATCAAATAATAATTGTATTGATGTCTTTCAGAGCTTTTATACTCTATACAACTCTGCCATTCTTTTTATCTGTTTCCTGCAAAGATATTATTAGGACTAATACCGAAAATATGTCTGAAACAGTAGATTCAATTATGACTCCACTGGCAGAAAAAGAGACTTTTATGTACGGCATCCCTTCTGATTCATTTGATCTTGTTTCGGGACATATAAAACGAAACGGGTTTCTCTCAACAATACTGCTGGAACATGGAATAACAATGCAGGAGATTGATATAATAGTTAAGAATTCATTATCGATTTTCGATGTGAGGAAAATCAGATCAGGCAATAAGTACACTCTTTTCCTTGATAAAGACAGCGCCAGAAGGGCAAAATATCTGGTTTATGAACATGATCCTGCGATATGTTATGTTTTCAGCTTCAGCGACTCACTGAATATTACTCCTTATCATAAGGTGATAAAGTCAGTTATCAGTTATGCATCCGGGACAATTGAAACATCACTTTGGGATGCAATGATGGCAGGAGGCTTTCATCCCACCCTTGCTGTTAAATTATCTGAAATCTTTGCGTGGACAGTCGATTTTTTCGGATTGCAGAAGGGCGATTGTTTTAAAGTGATCTATGAAGAACTTTTTATTGATGGCAAGTCACTTGGTGCTGAAAGGATTTATGGTGCCCGGTTTACGTGGTCAGGTTCTGAAATAAATGCGATCCCTTTCATTCAGGACGACAAAGAAAGCTATTATGATAATGATGGCAACAGCCTTAGAAAAGCGTTTCTCAAAGCTCCTTTGCAGTTTTCAAGAGTGAGCTCAAGGTTTTCTTCAAGCAGGCTTCACCCTATTCTAAGGATCCGGCGACCACATTATGGTGTTGATTATGCAGCGCCGATAGGAACACCGGTTGTTGCAATCGGCGACGGCAGGGTGATACAGGCCGGATCAGAAAACGGATCGGGCAGAATTGTAAGAATAACCCATAACAGTGTATATTCCACTGCTTACCTGCATCTGAGCCGGTTTGGCCCCGGAATAGCTCCGGGGGTTTATGTTAAACAGGGTGACGTTATAGGCTATGTTGGCAGCAGCGGACTTTCAACAGGACCTCATCTTGATTTCAGATTCTATAAAAACGGATCACCGGTCGATCCTCTCAGAGTCGAGGCACCGCCGGTTGAACCTGTTTCAGATGATAATAAACCCAGGTTTGAAAAAATAAAAAAGGTTGTTTTGAGTCTGCTTGATACATTTTAAGTGAAATCAGGCAATTTGGAAACCAGTTCTTCTACTATCTCCGGAAAATGATCGTATTCCAGTGCATGTACTTTTTCAGCTAGAGAATCAACGGTATCTGCCGGATCAACTCTGCACCGTGCCTGGAATATGATATCGCCCTCATCATAATATTCATTCACATAATGAATGGTTATTCCTGATTCAGGATCTCGGTTTTTAATCACCTCCTCATGAACTCTGGGACCATACATCCCTTTACCTCCGTATCGCGGGAGCAATGCAGGATGGATGTTGATAATCCTGCCCTGATACAGGTTCAGAATATTACCGGGGATAAGCCATAAAAATCCTGCCAGAACAACAAAGTCAATTTTATATAATAACAGATACCGGAGTACTTTTTCCGTAACATATAATTCCTTACGGTCGAAAAAAACCGATCTTACTTTAAGCGCTGCAGCTCTCTTTAAAACAAAAGCTTCGCGCTTATTTGATAAAATAAGAGTTACTTTGGCTGTATTTCTGTTCGAAAAGTAATTAATTAGGTTTTCAGCATTGGTGCCGGAGCCGGAAGCAAAAATTGCTATGTTCCTCATTACTTGATAATTAATTATTTTTTTGCTCTTTTGTATCAAGTTATTAAAATAATATTATTTTTGTGATTATCAATATAATAAGTCGGGGAATAAAGAAATAATCGTAAAATCATTTGAAAAATAAAGTACAAATATATTTCTTTGCAGGGTTCTTATTCTATTATTAATTAAAATTTATTATTATGTCGGACATTGCCACAAGAGTAAAAGAGATCATAGTTGATAAACTTGGAGTTGATGAATCAGAGGTTACTCCCGAAGCCAGTTTCACAAATGATCTGGGAGCAGACTCTCTTGATACAGTTGAGTTAATCATGGAGTTTGAGAAAGAGTTCAACATCGGAATTCCTGATGATCAGGCTGAAAGCATCAGCACTGTTGGTGATGCTATCAAGTATATTGAGGAAAATGCAAAATAAATTTGCATTTATAATAATCCATTTATGAGAAGAGTTGTGGTTACTGGCCTGGGAGCGATTACTCCCCTGGGAAATAATTTACATGAATATTGGGAAGGGCTTAAGAATGGCGTTAGCGGATCGGGTATGATAACCCGTTTTAATACGGAAAAGTTTAAGACCAAATTTGCATGTGAAATAAAAAACTACAATTCCTCAGACTATTTCGACAGAAAAGAGGCAAATAAGCTGGATCTCTACTCCCAGTTTGCTCATATAGCATCTGATGAAGCTTTAATTGACTCCGGGATCGATCTTGACAATGTTGATAAGGACAGGGTGGGTGTGATTTGGTCTTCAGGTATAGGAGGGCTTGATACGTTTTACCTGGCAATAAAAAGCTATGTTATGGGCGATGGAACTCCACGTTTCAGCCCTTTTTTCATACCCAAGATGATAGCCAACATTGCTTCCGGATCAATCTCAATAAAATACGGATTCAGGGGGCCGAATTTTGCAACTGTATCAGCATGTGCATCTTCTACTCACGGATTGATAGATGCCACCAATTTAATCAAACTTGGCAAAGCGGATATCTTTATTACGGGAGGTTCTGAAGCTGCAATAAATGAGCCTGGCATTGGAGGTTTCAATGCAATGATGGCCATGTCGACCAACAATGAGGAGTATATAACAGCCTCACGTCCGTTTGATCTTACCAGAGACGGTTTTGTTATGGGGGAAGGTGCAGGAGCTCTGATACTTGAAGATTATGAACATGCCAGGGCCAGGGGAGCAAAAATCTATTGTGAACTGGCAGGTACAGGTATGACTGCTGACGCTTTTCACCTCACTGCGCCTCATCCTGAGGGTTATGGAGCACGTAACGTAATGAAACTGGCTGTCGATGATGCCGGTCTTAAACTTGAAGAGATTGATTACATCAATGTCCATGGAACCGCTACTCCCCTGGGAGATATTTCTGAGGCTAAAGCAATAATATCAGTGTTTGGTGAGCATTCGTACAAGCTTAACATCAGTGCCACCAAATCAATGACAGGACACCTGCTTGGAGCAGCCGGAGCAGCCGAAGCTATTGCAACTATTATGGCTGTCGTTCACGATATTGTTCCGCCAACCATCAATTTCAAGGTTCCGGATCCTGATATTGATCCGAACCTGAACCTCACTTTGAACAAAGCACAAAGCAGGACAATCAATGCTGCTATAAGCAATACTTTTGGCTTTGGCGGCCATAACGCTTCTATCGTTGTTAAAAAAGCCGGGGTTTAGTGTCTCTATTCCGCAAAAAGAAAAACGGGACATATATTCTGAATAAACGGGAATTTGAATCCCGGTTGAAAAGAATACTGGGAACTCGTCCCGGCAACCTTATGATATATGAAATGGCTTTCATACATCGCTCCGCCTCCTTTACACTTACCGATGGTAGCAGAGTGAATAACGAAAGACTTGAGTTTCTTGGTGATGCAGTTCTTGATACAATTCTTTCAGATTATCTTTTCGAAAAATTCCCGGATGCCAGCGAAGGATTCATGACCAAAATAAGGTCGCGTATCGTAAACAGAGATGTCCTGAACGAACTTGCCGTATCAATGGGAATCAATAACCTGCTTGTAAGCAATGTAGATTCCATTCATTCTGCCAGAAACCTTTTCGGGGATGCCCTTGAAGCACTTATCGGAGCAGTTTTTCTCGACAAGGGCTTTAAAAGAACAAAAAGATTGTTTATAAGAAATGTTTTTAATAGATATCTTAACATAGAT
>DCVC01000247.1 GCA_002328625.1 Bacteroidales bacterium UBA2198 | reverse complement strand
GACCTCATGATTATGAATCATGCGCTCTAACCATCTGAGCTATCTCGCCTGGTTAGTTTTTGCGGTTGCAAATATAAACAGTATAAGCTGAAAAAACAATTCGATTTTTTCTTTTCATAATTTTTACTATATTGCATAGAAGTACAACAACAACCAGACCACCATTGAATAAATGAAGTACGAACTGGAATATACTCTGAACTGCTCACCAAAAGTGCTCTTCTCACGATTAAGCACCCCTGAAGGACTTAGCGAATGGTTCGCAGATAACGTAACCGTCGAAGGCGAAATCTTCACCTTCCACTGGAATAAAACCGAATTAAAAGCACGCCTCTCAACCATTAAAGAAAATAAACTGGTCCGGTTCCAATGGATCAATTCCGACGATGAAGAATCAAACTACTTCGAGTTTAAAATAATCGTACATGAACTCACCGGCGATACTGCCCTGATCATAACCGACTTTGCAGAACCCGATGAGAAAGAAGACGCAATATACCTTTGGGACACTCAGATTTCAGATCTGAAAAGAGTTCTGGGTTTATAATTGTTCCCTTATTTGCCTTGAAACAAAGAAAGAAACTAAAGAAAATTAAAAGCCTCAGAGAATTTTAGAGCCCGTGCCTTTTCGCTCTTCTCAAAATTCTCTGAGGCCGTTTTATACTTGTTCGATATCCTATTCGGAGAAAAGTGTGCGGGCAAAAAATGAACAAATACAAAAACCATTATTAACAAAAATCAAGTAATTTTGCATTCTGAAAATTAAAAGGCATTGAAAAAGCTTGACAAATTTGTATTAAAATCATTTATAGGCCCTCTGATACTCACCTTTTTCATTGTGCTGATAATCCTCATTCTCCAGTTTCTGTGGATGTACGTTGATGAACTTGCAGGTAAAGGCCTGGAGATTAAAATCCTTGCAGAACTTCTTTTCCAGTTCTCACTGTCATTTGTTCCTACTGCCCTTCCGCTTGCAATACTCCTTGCAGCCCTGATGACTTTCGGAAATATGGGTGAGTTCAGCGAACTTACTGCACTTAAATCTTCCGGAATACCGCTTCAGCGAATAATGAGACCTTTGATTTTTCTTGTTGCATTCATTTCCATCATATCTTTCTTCTTCTCGAATAATGTCCTCCCCTATTCAAACCGCAAAGCAAGAACCCTGCTTTATGATATCCGCAGGAAAAGACCAGACATAAATATACAAGCAGGAACCTTTAATAACGACATCGACGGCTTCAGCATTAAAATAACTTCGAAAGATCCCTTTTCCAACCGGCTCGACAGATTATTTATCTACGACCACCGCGAGAATAAAGGCAATATTGCAGTAACATATGCTGATTCAGGATATATGAGGATAACCGACGACGAGACTGCCATGATAATGGTACTCTATAACGGTTATTCATATGCTGAAGTTGAAGAAAAAAATCCAACCTCTTTCGGAAGGAAACTTCCGTTCCGAAAAGACTCATTTGAAGAACAAACCCTGGTGCTCCCCCTTTACGGATTTGACCTGGAACGGAGCGAAATAGATCTGTTCAAATCCAATTCGGCAATGCTCAACATTTCGCAGCTAACCTATTTTATAGATTCTCTCAACAAACGATATAACGACAGGGTAAATATGCAGTTTAAAGAATTTAATACTACAAAATTATACGCCGAAAAGATCATATCAGAAAGTATGCCTGAGACCGCCGATACAAGAAAGACCCTGTTCAGACCAAGATTTGATGTAAACTCGCTCTATGATTCGCTTTCAGTTCTGGAGAAAAGAACAGTCGTTTCTGTTGCATTGCAGAACCTTAAAATTGCAAGCAACTACCTCACCCAGAAAAATGAATCACTGCACACCGAAGTCAAATATATCAAAAGATACGAGGTAGACTGGAACAAAAAGTTTACACTATCCTTTGCGTGTCTTGTTTTCTTCTTTATCGGGGCGCCTCTTGGTGCAATAATAAGAAAGGGAGGTCTGGGAACACCTGCTGTTATTTCAATACTTTTCTTCGTTGTCTGGTACGTGATTTCACTTTCCGGAGAGAAACTGGTCGAAGAAAACCTTATAAGTACCTTTGCAGGAATGTGGGCCGCATCATATATCTTGCTCCCCATCGGACTTTTCCTGACATATAAGGCTTCAAACGACTCGGTCATAATGAACATTGAGACTTATCTTACATTCCTGAAAAAGATCAAAGACTATATATACCGGCTTGTGATTGCCGGAACACAGCGTAACCCTTCATTTGAGGAACAATAAAATGATTTGGAAATGAGTGATGTTAAACTTAATAGTGTTGAAGAGGCCATCGAAGATATCAGAAATGGTAAGCTTCTTATTGTGGTGGACGATGAAGCCAGGGAAAATGAAGGTGATTTTATATGTTCAGCCGAGCTAATAACACCTGAAATGGTAAATTTCATGGCACTACACGGGCGTGGCCTCATCTGTGTAGCCCTGCCTGAGGACAGGTGCGAAGAACTTGAACTTGATCTTATGGTAGGGATAAATACCTCAATCCATGAAACGCAGTTTACCGTTTCAGTCGATCTTCTGAGTGAAGAAACAACAACAGGCGTTTCTGCTAAAGACAGGGCGTTGACGATAAAGGCGCTTGTCGATCCAGCCACCAAACCATCCGATCTGGGACGACCAGGACACATCTTCCCCCTGAAAGCAAAAATGAAGGGTGTCCTCAGAAGAGCAGGACATACAGAAGCCGTTGTTGATCTCACAAGAATGGCGGGTTTAAAACCGGGCGGGGCTCTGGTTGAAATTATGAACGATGACGGATCGATGGCACGACTGCCAGATCTTCAGAAACTAAGGAAAAAATTTGATATCAAGATAATTGCGATAAGAGACCTTATAACCTACACCCTCGAAAGGGATTCAATAATTGAAAAAGGGGAGAGGGTCAAACTACCGACAGAACATGGAGAATTCGAGTTCATTCCTTTTCGACAGACAAGCAACGGCCTCGAACACGCCGCCCTCGTCAAAGGAAATTGGACCAAAGACGAACCTGTGCTTGTCAGGCTTCACTCATCATGCTTCACCGGGGATATCTTCGGTTCAATGAGATGCGATTGCGGCCCTCAGCTCCATAAAGCCATGCAAATGGTTGAAGCTGAAGGCAAAGGAGTGGTCATTTACCTCAACCAGGAGGGCAGGGGAATAGGTCTTCTCAATAAAATAAAAGCCTACAGGCTGCAAGACCAGGGGATGGATACAGTCCAGGCAAATCTCAAACTTGGGTTCGGTGAAGATGAGAGAGACTATGGTGTCGGAGCAAGCATAATGAGAGAACTGGGGCTTGGTAAAGTGCGCCTTATCTCAAATAACCCGGTTAAAAGAGCCGGCCTCGAAGGCTACGGAATAACCATTGTCGAAGTGATCCCCCTTGAAATACCCTCTAATCCATATAACGAGTTCTATCTAAAAACGAAAGCCGACAAAATGGGTCATAACCTCACCTGCTACAAACATATTGTCAAAGATTGATTTATTTTGTAGATTTGAGTGATAAAAGGATCTGACTCTTTATGAAAAATCTCAGGGTAGTTTTCATGGGCACTCCTGAATTTGCCGTGGCCACACTTGGTTCATTGCTTATTAACGGCTATGATGTCGCAGGCGTGGTGACAGCACCGGATAAACCTGCCGGAAGAGGCAGAAAGATCACAAAATCACCTGTTAAGATCTTTGCCGAATCACATTATCTTCCTCTTAAACAACCTGACAGCCTTAAAGATCCTTCCTTCATAGACTGGCTTGCAAGAATGAACCCGGATGTTTTTGTTGTTGTCGGCTTCAGAATGCTTCCTGAAACAGTCTGGAAAATACCGGGAACAGTCACCATAAATCTTCATGCTTCACTGTTGCCTCAATACAGGGGAGCAGCACCAATAAACCATGTGATAATCAATGGGGAAACTGTAACAGGCGTAACAACCTTCATTATTAATGATAAGATCGACACAGGCTATATTCTGCTACGGGAAGAAATAAGGATCTGTCCGTTTGAGAATGCCGGGGAACTTCACGACAGGCTTATGAAGCATGGAGCAAGATTGGTGATCAAAACCCTGCAAGGACTGGCTGAAAATAAATTAAAACCTAAGCCTCAGTCTCAATTTATGCTTCCTGGCGAAATACTCAAAACAGCACCTAAAATATTCCCTGAGGACTGCATTATAAACTGGAACGATGATACTCAGAAGATCCATAACCTTATAAGAGGCCTCGCTCCACATCCGGGCGCAAGAACGCTTCTGATAAAGAAATCATCATCACTTACTTTTAAAGTATTTGAAAGCCAGATTGAGAATGCTGAACATACCCTGATTCCGGGACAAATTGTCTCTGATGGAAAAACTTTTATTAAAGTAGCCTGTAAAAGTGGCTTTATAATTATATTGCAGTTACAACCTGAAGGGAAAAAGAAAATGAGTAGTCAGGAATTCCTGAATGGATTCAGGATCTCTGATTATTCCATTTCTGTCAATTGACCGGTTTTATCTCCCGCAGCCAGATCTTCTGACCGGGTACAGGCTCTGTACCTTCATCCATTCTGTTCATTAGCAAAAGACTTTTAAGCCTGATCCCATATTTCTGCGAGATGGCGTGCATCGATTCACCCGTTTCTGCAGTATGAAAATCTTTTCCTGCCTCAGCTTTGTAGCGCTTAAGCTGTAAGTAAAGTATCTGACCCGGAACAGGTATGAAATCTTCTTTCAGGTCATTGTACCTGGCAAGTTCTTTTTTCAGCATCTGAAATTCATTTTCAATTTTTTCGCGTGTATCTCCTTCTTTAACAATGATATATTGAAGCCTGTTGTTCTCCATTATTCTTGGAACACGTGCCATAACATCGCCAAAGGTTCCTTTGCTGATAATTGATGAAACAGGCGGCTCAATAGTATCGGTAACCGGTGCCTTTGTCTCAACCGTAGTTGCAGCTTCGGCCTGTGCGGGAGTAGTATGTGCTGCAATACCCAGATCAAAAATATGAAGGTTGTTCTCTTCAATCTTCCTTATAAGCATGTTTGCATAATCCGGATTTGTCGCATATCCTGCTTTTTTAAGCCCTCTGGCCCAGGCTTTGTAATCGACAGGATCGAGATTAAAAAGGAAAGTGTAACGGGAACCTGATCTCAGAAAATCAGAATGATCGTAAAATGAATCTTCCACTCTGTTGTACTTCCTGAAACATTCATTTCTTCTGTCATCGTGATGAATAATCGTCGGTCCCTTCCAGTTATTATGGCACTTGATGCCAAAATGATTGTTTGCTGTCCTTGCCAGAGAACTGCGCCCAAAATCAGATTCAATCATCCCCTGTGCAAGAGTTATGCTGGCAGGAACACCCGTTCTTTTCATTTCGCTGATTGCTAAATCCTTATAGCTATTAACATATGAAGCTGCAGAAGCATCTGATGAAACAGGCGATATAGCCGGCCTGTAGGTTCTGCAAGAGAAAGTTGTAAATATGATTATAAGGTTCAGAGTATGCAGTATTCTTTTTGTCATCCTTTTTTGTTTCCGGCAAAAATAGAAAAAAGAATATTAAGCGCCTAAAGTGCCTGAAATGTCTTGAGCATCAATAACTACTTAATGCCGTTGAACCTGTAAAACAGGAATTGGTTTTAATCTTCCCTTATAATCAGCTGGAAACCTGCCCCATGTATATTTTTAATAGTCAGCCGGGGGTCCTCTGACAGAAATTTCCTCAGTTTTGTAATGTAAACATCCATACTCCGGGCAGTAAAGTAATCATCAGAGCCCCATATCTTTTTCAAAGCCATCTCCCTGCTTATCAGCTTATTTGGGCTAATGGCAAGTAATTCAAGAAGTTGAGCCTCTTTTGGTGATAGTTTTTTTTCTTCCTGGTCTGAAGTAAGAGTACGAAGCCTCGCATTAAAAATGAACTTGCCGATTTCAAAGACATCCTTCGTTCCTGCCTGTATATCACGCCTGGCAACTATGGCACGAATCTTGGCCAGCAGGATCTCTGTATCGAAGGGTTTGGTTATATAATCGTCTCCGCCCACTCCATATCCCTTCAGGACATCCTCTTTAAGCTTTTTTGCAGTAAGAAAGACAATCGGCACGGTAAGATTAATCTTTCTTATTTCCGAAGCTATTGTAAAACCATCAACATGGGGAAGCATTATATCAAGGATACATATATCGAATGAGCCTTTTCTGAAATGATCCACCGCATATTTGCCATCATCCACCCACTCAACCGAATATTCATTCAATTCAAGATAAGATCTCAGCACAGAACCGAAGCTCAGATCATCCTCAACCAGAAAAATTTTCACGGATTTCATATTTTGTTAGTTTTCCCAGGTAAATGGTAGAAATATTTCGAACCTGCTGCCCTTCCCGGGTTCACTGAAAACAGTTATGTTACCCTTATGAGCATCAACTATCGCTCTTACATAATTCAATCCAAGGCCAAATCCTTTAACATCATGAATATTCCCTGAAGCTTGCCTGTAAAACCTTTCAAATATTTTGCTCTGGACATTTTTGGTCATTCCAACACCCTTATCTTCAACCGACATGACTACACCCCTGTCAATATTCTTTGTTTCCAAAGTAAGGTTTGGGGATCCCGGGGAATACTTTATTGCATTATCAAGAAGGTTGTTAACAAGATTTGTCAGATGATCCACATCTCCATAGATTACAGGTTCCCCTGCATTGAGTTTAAGCCTGAGGTTTCCGTTTCGCTGCTGAACCTGTATCTCGATGGTATCAACAGCTCTTTCAATAACAGAATGCAGAGATATATTTTCAAATCTGAAATCGATCTCTTTTTTGTCAAGAGAAGCTATCTGTAATATTGTCTCAACCTTTTTGTTCATCCTGCTGTTCTCTTTCTTGATCATGCCTATGAAATGCTTTACGCTCGATTCATCCTTTATTACTTTGGGATTTGTAATTGTATCAGCTGCAAGATTAATGGTCGCAATAGGCGTTTTGAATTCGTGAGTCATGTTATTGATAAAGTCAGACTTCATTTCGGAGATTTTCTTCTGCCTGATAATGAAAAAGAGACTGAGAGAAAATGTTGCCAGAATGACAAAGGAGAAAACAAGTGATCCCCCAAGTAACAAGGCCATGGATCCAAGCACATAATTGGTTCTTTCAGGGAAAACGACCGACAGCAGAAGATCCTGTCTGATTATATTGTCGGGAAACAGTCTGACAATATAATTGCTTTTCAGAAAATCACCCTTTACCGATTTGCTGAATGTTCCTTCTCTTACTCTCCCGTCCCTGATAACCGCAAATTCGAAAGGGGTTTCTATCCCTGAATAAATAAGCGATCTTTTAAGTGCATAGCCGATCTCATCATTATCAAGCTCAAGTGTCTTTTCCCACTGGTAAATCTCTGAGATCATCTGATCGCTCATATTCTGGAATTCGCTTGATCTTTTTCTGACCCAGTTTAGGAATTCATTCCTTTTAATATAAACAGCTTTTTGTTCAGAAATGGCAGGATCTCCGTTTCTGATAATCCTTGTTTCTCCCGGGTGCTCAGGCGTTACAAGAAAAGAAACTGTGTCAGACTGAATTGTAGTATCTCCTGACACAACAACAGATCTGTTGATTTCTGTTCCCCTGAGGGTATCAAAAGTGCCTGTCACTGACTGGTTGGTGATCCTGAGACTGAAACTGCCTCCACCCTGCGAGGAATAGCTCCCAATGTTCAGATACCCTGTTATATCACCAATATTATTACCAAACAGGATCGGATCATTCAGAACAAAATCGTTGAAAAAATTCATCTTACGCGATGATTCTATCATATTGGCTGCCTCCTCAAGACTATTATAAACAGCCCTGTCAAAGTTCTCGTTCCTAATACCTACTGCATTCCTTATCCATGTGATCTGAACCCAGATAATTCCGGTAA
The DNA here is from genome assembly GCA_002328625.1 of Bacteroidales bacterium UBA2198. Lineage (GTDB taxonomy): Bacteria > Bacteroidota > Bacteroidia > Bacteroidales > VadinHA17 > LD21. The sequence continues at coordinate 5,325 of DCVC01000247.1, read as the reverse complement.
TGGATATAAGCATCATAACAATGAGACCGATAAACTTATTCCTGCTCATGGTGCAAAATTAAATTTTTAAGCTGATTACAGGTTGTGTTTTAACTTTTCATTAACTCTTATTAACTTGATTTTAACTGTCTCTGAACCAGGATTAAGTAATTTTGTTCCAGGCGAAATAAGTAAGTAATTCGCCGTTAAGAAAAATTCTGTTCAGGCTTTCATGACAAACCCCGAAGATGAGTGCGGACTTTCCGGCTCATTTTCTTTTTTGTCTGTATGCATCTATGAACAGATCCCAGATATCTCCTTCAGGCAAATGTGCTGTAATTGAAACCTTTTCTTTTCGTACCGGATGTTCAAACTCAAGCTTATGCGCAAACAGAGATATACTGCCATCTTCATTCGAACGGGGATAACCATATTTAAGATCCCCTTTGATCGGACAGCCTATTTTTGCGAGCTGAGCCCTTATCTGATGATGCCTTCCTGAATGAAGTTCAATCTCAAGCAGGTAATATCTTTCCGACCTTCCTGATACTCTGTATGATAAACTTGCTTCTTTAGACCCTTTTACCTGATAATCAAAAGCATAGCTCTTATTCTGTTCCTCATTTTTCTTAAGGTAATGTGTTAGTGTTGCAGAATCTTCAGGAGGCAGTTCCCTGACAATTGCCAGGTAAACCTTCGTTACCTGTCGAGTCCTGAACAGTTCATTAAGACGTGCAAGAGCCTTCGAGGTGCGGGCAAATAGAACTATACCGCTTACCGGACGGTCAAGCCTGTGAACAACTCCGAGATAAACATCCCCCAATTTATTGTACTTTTTTGCCAGGTAACTTTTTACCTTATTGTCGAGGGACAAATCTCCGGTCTTATCTCCCTGCACAAGGTCGGATGATTTTTTGTAAACAGCTATAAGGTGATTATCTTCATAAAGAATCTCAATCATGGCGGCAACCCTAATACTGTTCCTTTTCATTTGGAAACTCCTGGGCTCTCACATCATGGATATAACTCTGAACGGCACCCTTTATTTCAGCATACAGATTATGATATCTCCTGAGAAAACGGGGAGAGAATTCCTGTGTAATACCCAGCATATCATGCAGGACAAGTACCTGTCCGTCGGTTTTGCCTCCGGCCCCGATACCTATTACAGGAATTTTCAATGTTGCGGTTACCTCTTCTGCAAGTCTGGCAGGTATCTTTTCGAGAACTATTGCAAAACAGCCTGTTTTTTCAAGTAACCTGGCATCCTCTAGAAGCCTCCGGGCCTCTTCTTCTTCTCTCGCTCTTACCACATAAGTACCAAATTTATGGATCGACTGAGGGGTGAGTCCGAGATGACCCATAACAGGAATCCCCGCTGATAAGATCCGTTCAATTGACTCAACTATCTGATGACCTCCCTCAAGTTTTACAGCATGAGCGCCTGTCTCTTTCATTATCCTGATCGCTGAAACCAATGCTTCTTTTGAATTACCCTGATACGTTCCGAAGGGCAGATCGACCACAACCAGTGCTCTCTTTACACCTCTGACAACCGAAGCTGCATGATAGATCATATTATCCAGCGTTATGGGCAAAGTTGTATCAAAACCTGCCATAACATTCGACGCGGAATCCCCGACAAGTATAACATCTATCTCAGCCTCATCCAGTATCCTGGCAATGGAATAATCATAGGCAGTAAGCATGGCTATCTTTTCTCCCTTGAGCTTCATTTCGTTAAGTACATGTGTTGTTACCAGCCTGACGGTTTTGTGTGTCGACATAATCTTTGAGTATTGATCAGGACAACAAAGCTACAAATTTGTAACGGATGATACATCCTCAGGTTCAGAACTTTTTATTTCAAGACTATGGAAAAATATACTGTCGTTTTGTCACATCAAGACAAATGGAGGATTTTAACAGTGTCATATTTGCATGAATATTCCTTATAATCCTTGTGGCATAATCATTGCACACCAGTTGTGTCATTAAATTGAATTCTTAAAAATTATTATAAAATGGGGAAAATAATTGGAATTGATCTTGGAACCACAAACTCATGCGTTGCCGTGATGGAAGGCAACGAGCCGATAGTTATTCCTAACAGCGAGGGAAAAAGAACTACTCCCTCAATAGTGGCCTTTATTGAAAATGGCGAACGAAAAGTTGGTGATCCTGCCAAGCGTCAGGCTGTCACAAATGCCAAGAAGACCATCTATTCCATTAAAAGGTTCATGGGAGAGACATACGACAAAGTGAATACTGAAATAAAGAGGGTCACTTTTTCTGTTGTCAGAGGTGATAATAATACTCCAAGGGTAAAAATAGATAACAGGCTCTACTCTCCCCAGGAGATCTCTGCAATGATTCTTCAGAAGATGAAAAAAACAGCTGAAGATTACATGGGTCAGGAGGTTACAGATGCTGTAATAACAGTTCCTGCTTACTTCAGTGACTCACAGAGACAGGCAACCAAAGAGGCTGGCGAGATCGCGGGGCTGAACGTAAAACGTATAATCAACGAACCGACTGCCGCTTCACTTGCCTACGGCCTTGATAAGAAGTCACAGGATTTGAAAATAGCAGTGTTTGACCTGGGCGGAGGGACTTTCGATATCTCAATTCTGGAGCTGGGCGATGGAGTCTTTGAGGTTAAATCTACAAACGGAGATACACATCTGGGAGGTGATGACTTCGATCATAAAATAATCGACTGGCTGGCAGAAGAATTTCTGAAGGATGAAGGCGTCGACCTCCGAAAAGATCCTATGGCCCTCCAGCGTCTGAAAGAGGCAGCCGAAAAGGCTAAAATTGAACTCTCAAGTTCAACTTCAACAGAAATAAATCTTCCATATATTATGCCAGTTGACGGGATCCCGAAACATCTGGTCAAAACGCTTACCCGGGCTCAGTTTGAAAAACTCTGCGATTCACTGATACAAGCATGTATTGAACCTTGCCGTAAAGCGTTAAGCGATTCGGGTCTTAAATCTTCCGACATAGACGAGGTTCTCCTGGTTGGGGGATCAACACGTATCCCTGCTATCCAGCAACTCGTTGAAAAATTCTTCGGTAAAGTGCCGTCTAAAGGAGTCAATCCCGATGAAGTAGTGGCCGTGGGTGCTGCAATACAGGGAGGTGTGCTTACCGGCGAAGTGAAAGATGTGCTTCTGCTTGATGTTACGCCCCTCTCACTTGGAATTGAAACAATGGGAGGTGTAATGACTAAACTGATTGAGTCGAATACAACGATCCCTACCAAAAAGACTGAGGTGTTTACAACAGCTGCAGATAGCCAGCCATCGGTTGAAATACACGTCCTGCAGGGTGAAAGACCCATGGCAGCAGGAAACAAAACAATCGGAAGATTCCATCTCGACGGCATTCCACCTGCACCAAGAGGAGTGCCTCAGATTGAGGTCACTTTCGATATTGATGCCAACGGAATATTGCATGTGACTGCAAAAGACAGAGGCACCGGCAAAGAACAGAGAATAAGAATCGAAGCATCCTCCGGCCTTAGCGAAGAGGAAATAAGAAGGATGAGAGATGAGGCTAAAGCAAATGCAGAGGCCGACAGCAAAGCCAGGGAAAGAGTTGAAAAAATAAATGCTGCCGACAGCATGATTTTTACAACCGAGAAACAGCTGAAGGAATTTGGAGACAAATTACCCGCAGACAAGAAAGCTGCTATCGAAGATGCCCTGGCTAAACTGAAAGAGGCACACAAATCACAGGACATCACTGCAATCGACAAAGCTCTTGCCGATCTGAACGCTGTTTGGCAATCTGCTTCAGAAGAAATGTACAAGACGGCTCAGAATGCAGGCCAGGCCACTTCACAACCGGGCCCCGAAGAACCTGGAAGCGGAAAAGCACAGTCGGGAAATGATGAGGTGACTGACGTTGACTTCGAAGAGGTAAAATAATAAATCCTGTTATAAAACAGTTAAAAAGAGGTTGGTAAAAAATCAACCTCTTTTTTTGTACTTTTATCATAAATTTCTCCATAAGATATATGATTAACAGATTATTGATTTTCATTCTTCTGTTTTGCCTTTGCCCGGTAGCGACAGGTCAGGGTCAGTCTGTAACCAACCAGACTGATAAAAACGGGAAAAAACAGGGACACTGGATAAAGAAATATCCAAATGGAACCGTAATGTATGATGGATTTTTCAAAGACGATCAGCCTCATGGTGAGTTTAAAAGGTACTATGAGGACCAAAAGATAAAATCTATTCTTGTTTTCAGCAGTAACGGGACCGAAGCCCTGGCTACTCTTTATTATCCAAATGGATTTGTTGCATCCAAAGGGAAATATGTTAACCGGCTCAAAGAAGGGAAATGGCAGTTTTTCTCAGCAGTTACCAGCGATTGCCTTATAAGCGAGGAGATCTATGCAAAAAATCTCAGAAACGGCCTTTCAGTTAAATATTATTCAGATGGAACAGTGGCAGAAAAACTCAACTACATTAATGATATAAGGAACGGAGAATGGATCGGTTATTTCCCTGACGGATCTGCCTCATTTATAACAAGTAATAAAAATGGTAAGATAGATGGTTCATTTGAGGCTTTCTTCGAAAATGGCATCATGGAATTGTCAGGACAATATAAAGGAGATCTCAGAGATGGCTTGTGGTATATTTATAAGAAGGATGGAAGCATCAGATTTCAAATAGAATATTCTGCAGGTATTCCGAAAAACCTTGATCTGGAGATATATCAGTCGAATTTTATAGACTCACTTGAAAAAAACCTCGTGAAAATACCTGATCCCGAAATAACCGGTGAAATATGGTAACCAGGCTTCCCAGTCATATCATGATCACAAAACTGATGATTGCTTTTGCTTTGATGGTAATATCTTCCGGTACCCTCATTCAAAGCCAGGAAAATACCTTCAACTATTATTACAGGATATATTTTAATGATAAAGGAGAGAACAAAACAGGGGATTATCTGCCCGGTCAGCTTCTATCGGAAAGAGCTCTGGCACGAAGGCAGAAAGCAGGAATTCCTTTACTTGATTTAAGGGATATCCCCGTAAGTACTATCTATATCAGGCAAATAATCTCCATGGGATTTGAATTGCACTGCAGATCAAAATGGATGAACAGTGCCCTGTTTAAGACATATCATCTTGAAGATACTAACCAGATTAACAATCTCCCTTTCGTAAAAGATGTCCGTATTGTTAAAAATCCATCCGGCAAAGGCCTCAGAAACAATAAATTCGATCTTATTATTGAACAATCCTCTCCCATTCCCTACGATCGCCCTATTACCATGATCAATGGCACTTCATTACATGAAAGCGGCTTTCAGGGTAAAGGC
>DCVC01000105.1 GCA_002328625.1 Bacteroidales bacterium UBA2198 | reverse complement strand
ATCTTCCAGTTCCAGTCTCTTGTGGAGAGCGGACAGGTTGATCAGGCTAGTGCCGATGCTTTTATAGCTGAACTCGAAACTGTTCGCGGTTTCTTCTACTGGCAGCTTATTGACTGGTTTGGAAATGTCCCTCTGGTTACTGATTTTGCCAGTGCCGAGGCAGCTCCACCGACAAAAACAAGGTTAGAAGTTTATAATTTCATTGTTGGTAATCTGGAAGCAGCTGTTCCAAAACTTTCTAAAGCTGTTGATGGAACAACTTATGGAAGAATGAATTACTATGCCGGACAAACACTGCTTGCAAAATTATACCTCAATGCCAGGGTTTATAGCGGGACAGCTCAGTGGGATAAAGTGATTACAGCCTGTGATGAGGTTATCAATTCCGGGAAATATTCTCTGGAAAGCAACTATTTTGCAAATTTCAATGTAAACAATTCAGGATCAAAGGAATTTATCTTTTCAATTCCATATGACCAGGTATTTTTCCAGGGGTTTAATATAGCTGTAAGATCATTGCATTATGGCAGTCAGCTAACTTATAATCTGACAGCCCAGCCATGGAATGGGTTCTGTGCAATGGAAGAATTCTATAATTCTTATGATGATACTGATTTGAGAAAAGGCGATGCCGGCACTCTTTCAGGTCCTGCCACAAAAAGAGGCAATTTTATAGCCGGTTATCAATACAAGGCAGGAGGAGGACTTGTTATGGACGATGGATTCGAAGTCCCTCAGCCTAACCGTCAGCCCGTTCCGTTGCTTGGAGATCCCGATGGTGCACCTCTGAATTTCGGAAACATAGGGTCAACACAGCCTCAGATCAATGAGCTTGGTCCTCAGGCATATCGTCAGGCCGGTGTCAGAATAGGCAAATGGGAAATTACCCTTGGAAGTCAGCCTCATAACATGAGCAATGATTACGCCGTTTTCCGTTATGCCGATGTACTTCTGATGAAAGCTGAAGCACTGTGGCGAAAGGGCGGAGCAGGTAATATTGCACAGGCTCTGACCCTCGTAAACCTGATCAGAAGCAGAGCCGGAGTACCTGATCTGACTACTCTTGATGGACCTATCAGTTATGATATGACAGGACCCAGTGTACCGGGTGGAGAATTATTAAACGAACTTGGACGTGAGATGTTCGCCGAGAATCACAGGAGACAGGACCTTATCCGCTGGGAGTTATGGGATGAACTTGAGAAATGGATTCTTCCCTACTATAATGTTGGTGATGTAGTGAAAAAAGGTTCATATCTTACAATCTTTCCGATACACAAGGATAAAAGAGCTGCTAACCCCAATCTGAATCAAAACCCGGGTTACTAGAAGTATTATCTGAATAATTTCTCTTAAGAGAGCAGGTTATTGTTATATTTACCTGCTCTCTTTTTCTTATGCAAAATTCGTATTTAAATTGATTGTTTAATAGTATGGGTTATTACAGGTTTAATACTTTTCTTCCGGGAGTGATAATTATAATACCCATCCTTGTTTGCTCGTGCAATACTGAACAATCTCGTGTTGTTCAAAAAAAGTTATTTACTCTTCTCAACGAACAACATACCAATATCGATTTCATGAACCAGGTTGAATACACCGAGGAATACAATACCTATACCTACAGAAACTTTTATAACGGTGCAGGGGTTGGCCTGGGTGATTTTAACAATGATGGCCTTCCTGATATTTATTTCTGTGCAAACCAGACAGGAAACAAACTCTATATAAACAAAGGCAATTTTGTTTTTGAGGATATAACCGAAAAAGCAGGGGTAGCTTGTTTGGGATCATGGTCCACCGGAGTAAGTATTGCAGATATCAATGGTGACGGGTGGCTTGATATTTATGTATGCAAATCGGGTGATCCGCAAGGCACGCATCGCTATAACGAATTATTTATTAATAATGGCGATCTGACCTTTTCAGAGAAAGCTGAAGAATATGGACTTGCAGTTTTTGGTTTATCAAACCATGCATCCTTTTTTGATTATGACAGGGATGGAGATCTTGATTGTTATTTACTGAACAATTCCTTCCAGTCGGTCACGGAATTTGATATGAAACCGGGGCAGCGGCAGATACCTGACTCCCTTGGCGGAAACAAACTCTACAGGAATGATGAAGGACATTTTGTTGAGGTGACCAAAGAATCCGGGATTTATTCCAGCAAAATAGGATTTGGGCTTGGTGTTTCAGCAGGAGACATTGACCGTGACGGATGGCTTGATATATATGTTTCGAATGACTTCTTTGAGCATGATTACCTTTATATTAATAACAGAGACGGCACTTTCACCGAATCACTTGAATTGCAGATGCGCGAAATAAGCCTCGGAGCCATGGGCGCCGATATGGCTGATATAAATAATGATGCCTGGCCGGAGATTTTTACCACAGAGATGACAGCTGAAGGCAACGAACGTCTCAAGACCAAGGTACTGTTTGAAAACTGGGATACTTACCAAATGAAAATAATGAACGGCTACTATCACCAGTTTGCCAGGAATGTTCTCCAGTTGAATAACGGAAANNATAATGGATCTTAACAACGATGGATGGAAGGATATCTTTGTTGCAAATGGTATCTATAAGGACCTGCTTGACCGAGATTTTCTGGATATCTATTCAAATCCGGCCATAATGCGGTCGTTGATTAAAAGTGAAGAATCAGCGATTTTGAGTCTCATTGATAAAATACCGTCAGTGAGGATCTCCAATTATGCTTTTAATAACAATGGCGATCTGACGTTTACCAACCTGTCAGATGAATGGGGTCTGAATACACCTTCTTTTTCCAACGGAGCTGCCTATGGTGATCTCGACAATGACGGAGACCTTGACCTGGTTATTAACAATGTAAATATGCC
>DCVC01000203.1:10246-21215 GCA_002328625.1 Bacteroidales bacterium UBA2198 | reverse complement strand
GTGGCACTGATTGCCGGCGGGCATACATTTGGCAAAACGCATGGGGCCGGAGATACCGGGCTTGTAGGACCGGAGCCTGAAGCAGCAGGCATGGAAGAACAGGGACTGGGATGGAAAAGCAGGTTTGGCTCAGGAAAAGGCGGCGACACAATCACCAGCGGCCTGGAGGTTACGTGGACACAGACCCCGGCCAAATGGAGCTATTATTTCTTCGAAAACCTCTTTAAATATGAGTGGGAACTAACAAAAAGCCCGGCCGGTGCTCATCAATGGGTAGCAAAAAATGCCGATTTAGCCATTCCTGATGCTCACGACCCATCTAAAAAGCATGCACCAACCATGCTTACAACGGACCTTTCTTTGCGTTTTGATCCGGTGTATGAGAAAATCTCGAGGCGCTTCTATGAACATCCTCTTGAATTTGCTGATGCCTTTGCCCGTGCATGGTTTAAGCTGACTCATCGTGATATGGGCCCACGCGCCCGTTACCTGGGTCCTGAAGTACCCAGAGAAGAACTGATCTGGCAGGATCCGATACCTGCCGTTGATCATGAGTTGATTAATGAGGAAGACATTGCGGATTTAAAAGCCAGGGTATTACAATCCGGACTGTCCGTTTCTCAACTGGTATCAACAGCCTGGGCTTCTGCCTCTACTTTCCGCGGATCTGATAAACGTGGCGGCGCAAACGGTGCCCGCATTCGTCTTGCTCCACAAAAAGACTGGGTGGTTAACAACCCTTCTCAGCTGACGAAAGTTATTGGAATGCTGGAAGGAATCCAAAAAGAATTCGCCAGTGCTCAGTCAGCCGGTAAAAAGGTATCTCTTGCAGACCTTATTGTATTGGCAGGCTGCACAGGTGTCGAAAAAGCAGCAAAGGACGCAGGTTTTGATATAGCCGTACCTTTTACCCCGGGGCGTATGGATGCATCGCAGGAACAAACCGACGTGAATTCCATAGCCGGTCTTGAACCGGCAGCTGATGGCTTCCGCAACTATTTAAAATCTAAATATACCATCTCAACTGAAGAGTTGCTGGTTGACAAAGCCCAGCTATTGACCCTTTCTGCTCCTGAAATGACAGTTCTCGTCGGAGGCATGCGAGTGTTAAACACAAACTTTGATAACTCCAGGCATGGTGTTTTCACGAAACGTCCCGAAGTCCTTACAAACGATTTCTTTGTAAACCTGCTCGACATGAATACAGCATGGATGCCTGCATCGGAGGACAAAGAGACATTTGATGGACGTGATCGCAAAACNNGGGGAACTGAAATGGAGAGGGACCCGGGCAGATCTTGTCTTTGGTTCAAACTCCGAGCTAAGGGCACTTGCCGAGGTATACGGAAGCATGGATGCACAGGAAAAATTTGTCAGGGATTTTATTTCGGCATGGAGTAAAGTAATGAATCTTGATCGCTTTGACTTGAAATAATGTAATTTTTATAAAATGCCAGGGAAATTAGCTATTCCGGTTGTTGCTTTTCTGTTGCTCTCCTCAGTTGTGAATGGACAATCGAAAAACATCCTGAGGATCGATGATGATATTCAGCTCATTCACCTTCAGGATTCGGTCTTCATCCATGTCAGCTGGCATTCTCTTGAAGGTGTTGGCCGCTTCTCATCCAACGGTATGATTATCATCAGGGACGGTAAAGCAGTAATGATAGACACGCCAACGGACAATGATAAAACCGAAAGACTTATTCATTATGTAAAACACAACCTTTCTGCTGAGGTCTCTCTGTTGATAATCGGGCACTACCATGATGACTGTCTTGGAGGATTGGAATTCATGCAACAGCAAGGAATAGAATCAATTGCCAGCTTGCGCACCGTGGACAAGTGCAGAGAAACAGGACTGCCCATTCCTTCTACTTCATTTCAGGATTCCATGCTGATTGACTTCCAACGACTGAGTCTTGAATGCCGGTTCTGGGGGGAGGGTCACTCCTTTGATAATATAACCGTCTGGATACAGGACAAATCAATACTGTTCGGAGGTTGTCTTGTAAAATCGATTGATTCCAAAAATCTCGGAAACCTGTCCGATGCCTCTGTCGAAGATTGGGATGAGACTATTCGGACGATAATCAAAAAACTTCCGGAAACAGAGACTGTAATACCCGGGCATGGCAGTTTCGGCGGACCAGAGCTCTTAACACATACCATTTCCCTGGTTGAATTACACAGACAGCACTAACCGCGAAATTTCACCAACGTTCTTCTTCAGGTAAGTTAAGGCTGCCGGGGAGGGACTATATAACTTTTCATTGTGAATCCGTGGTACATGGTGCCATACCTGTGAACTTTTTACACGCCTGATCGTTAATTATCAAATTCGATTCGATGAGCCCCCGGAGTAAGGGATGGTCACCGGACCCGACCAAACACCAGGGATATCATCACTTTATTAACCATCAATTATTAAAGTTATGAAAACCCGGAAACACACTTACATTATGATCGCAACTGCACTAATAATATCCTCATTACTTGTGGGTTGCGAGAAAGAAGACTCTTCTGCAGGCGCAAAGTCAATTGAGGGATTGTTCTACTACTATACTGATGAAGCGAATAAGAAAATCATGGTAATAGATATGAGCGCGTTCTCGCCATTCAGGAGAAGTTATACTTTGACTGATGATGTTACTCTGGAGGACATCGCCAAGGAGATGGACCATCTGGTATTGAAAGTCTATCGGCCTTCCCCGGTAAGCCCGATTGCCGCAAAAAAAGGCAATCTGATTAAATCAAAAGTTGTTGAGGGCGATTGGCTGTTTGTAGGAAGTATTCCATTTTTGGGGCTGACAAGTAAATCCAGTAAAAACTGGTTTGAAGCAAGTGAATTTTCAAATGAAGCCACTGGATTCATATTTCACAAAATGGAGGTAATCGGTGGGGAAGATGTTTATGCGATTGAAAGTGTGGGTTACCCCGGCAGATTCATGACTCACAGCGGTCATCCGATTCAAGGGACCAATTTACTCTTTTTAGATGTTTTTTCGGGACCTGAGAAGGCACCCAGATTCAGGCTTTACAATCCCAAATCCATCTTTTTAGAGGGTGATCCAAGCGTTCCAACTGATGCCTACTTCGCATGGTAATATCGTGTAAATATGCAAAATAGTATTAACTGCCCGGCTAAGTGTCTGCTTTGAACAGAAATATACTTCTTAATCTCTCAGATTTAACATTATTGCAAACTCAGGAACACTCATGGAGTTTTCCCCACGACAACGCGAAGAGTTCCTCAGGACGTTAAAAAAACGCTTCGAGAAAAATATGCACCGTCATAAAGGCATGGAATGGCCTGTTGTGCAGTCAAGGCTGGAGGCAAGTCCCGGGAAATTGTGGTCTCTGAATGAGATGGAAAGGACCGGAGGTGAACCGGATGTTACCGGCTACGATAAAAAGAGCGGCGAGTACATTTTCTTCGATTGTTCCGCTGAAAGTCCTGAGGGTCGGAGAAATGTCTGTTATGACCCTGAAGCCCTTGAGGCAAGGAAAACATTCAAACCTCCGGACAGCGCAACAGGAATGGCATCGGCCATTGGTATTGAGCTATTGACGGAGGATCAATATCGCGAGTTGCAGGAACTGGGCAACTTTGACACGAAAACATCGAACTGGATCAGGACCCCCTCTGATATCAGGAAGCTTGGAGGGGCACTCTTTGCCGACCGGCGTTACAACAAAGTCTTCGTTTATCATAACGGAGCCTCATCTTACTATGGTGCCAGGGGATTCCGAGGCTCGCTGAGGGTTTGAATCCGGACTTCTTAATCCGTGACCGCTATTAGTTCCGGTTTTGACAGCTAAGCGGCAAATCTAGAAGATCAGGGTCAGGGCGAGGTACTTGACCATTAATCCCAGGACAGTGCAGATCACCGTGTCCCTGATCCTGTGCCGGAGCATTCCGGCCGCCAGAGAGATGACAGGTGAGGAGAGGGGCATGGAGTTGAATACAAAAATTGTGACGTTGCCGTACTTTTCGATGTACTTTTCAGCCTTAACGTATCGCTTCCGGCCGATAAAATTATCAATGAACCTGTTACTCATAAGCAGGCCGATTGAATAATCGATCGATTGTGAGAAGAGCGCCGTGCTTATAGCCACGGCATTCAGTGCCGCGACGCTGATATCGCCCTGAAGGTAATATACGAATGCCACCTCCACCGGCATGAAGAGGAAGAAGAGATAACCGCAGGCGTTTACAATGGCAAAAGACAACATTCCCTCATCACGCGAGCCGTAATATATGTCGCGTCCGATTGTCAGTGATGCAATCACAATTGCAGTTATTATCAGCAGGACTGCAATGACGATACGCGTTATCTCAGCTTTGCTCTTCTTTACCTTTACCATCGGCTGAAGGGTTTGACCGAAAGGGCTGAGTTAAAGTACCTGGGGTCGCCGGAGACCTCCTCGCCCAGCCACGGAGGCTTCTCAAACGCCTCATTAACCGATCCGAGCTCGATCTCTGCCATCACAAGTCCATTGTTAGCCCCGTGAAAGACATCCACCTCGAAGATATGTTGTCCGTAAGGCACCAGGAAACGGGTCTTCTCAACCGGGAACGGCTCACAGAGCTTCATGAGTTCCCTGGCATCGTCAGCAGGTATCTCTTTCTCCCACTCATACCTCTCAATGCCTGACTTATCCGTTCTGCCCTTGACCGTGATGTACCCTTTCTCACCGCGGATGCGCACCCTCACGGTACGGTCCGGCGACGAAGAAAGATACCCCTGTACGATCTCAGACGATTCCGTGGCTTCACTCCTGAACTCGCCACAGACAAGAAACTTTCTTTCAATCTCGGATGACATATTATGAAAATAAAGATAATCCAATTGTTTTGAAAAAATAATTGTCAGGTCGCTTCCATCGTGCCTCTGATGCTGAACATGTTCCGAATATCGGTTTTCATGTTATTTTGATGCATGGTTAGTTGATGATTAATAATAACTTACCCGGAACTTGAATCTTTGGACAATAATATATAATTCTTAAAATGCATAATTCTTCTTTCAGACTGTTCCTGGCAGTTCTTCACGGAGCAGATGGGATATGGGAATTATATAATTAAATCACTGAATTGTGTAACAGTTTTTGATATAGAGTGGTACAACTTTGTCAGAATAATTCAAGTTATTTATTATGAGTTGGTGATCTCGATCATAATTCCGTTCTCCTGAAGACAAAATATTGCTTATAGCAATACAAATAGCCGACTTGTGATATTTAAAAGGTAAGTATTACACGGTAATAATAATGGAGTAAGGACTTATGAAACACCTCAAGACATCTTCCATTTTCTTATTATGCTTCTTTTCCGGATTACTTTTATCCTTAAATGCCCAGGTTAAGATAACTGACGGGCCTGTCCTTACGCTGGATCCAAACTCACTGCTTGAATTGGAGAGTACCAATAAAGGGTTGCTCATTCCACGAATAGCCATTAATAGTCTTATCCTTCCGGCCCCTCTGACAGCTCCGGTACCTGTGGGAATGATTGTCTACAGCCTTGGAGGATCAATTGCGGATGGCTTTTATCACTGGAACGGAACAGCATGGATACCTTTTGCAACAGGGATTACCAGCCAATGGATAACAGATGGCACCAGTATCTATTACAATGCAGGGAATGTTGGTATCGGAACCACAGTGCCGTCAGAGCGGCTGGAAGTGAATGGTAACGTAAATATCGGGAACGCCACAACCGGTACTATCCGGGCCACAAAAGAGTTAATTCTGCGCCAGGACGGGGATGTTTATGGCCCTTCAATTCTCCGTTTGAGAAACAGGACCGCGGAGAACGGAGCTATATTTGAAACCACCGACGCTACTTATACACTGGTCGATTTTATTTTCAGGAACTTTCTGCATCAGAGAAATATCAGGCTTGAATCCAGGGCCGCATACGCTAAAACAGGGGCACCCTCTTTTCATCTTGGTGGCCTGAACCCTGACAGTCCGACGCTTTCCCTTGGAGACAATTATGCAGCCTTCAGTAAAAATGTAAGGATAGGAGATTATGTCACTCCTCTTACCGCACTTGATGTTAACGGGCAGATAACTCTCAGAACAGGAGCATCAGCCGGGGCAGTTCTTGTTTCAGATGCGAACGGAACCGGTACATGGACAAATTCGGGCAGTGTTTATAATGTTCCCGTAGTCAAATCTGTTTCTTCCACTTTATTAAAAACCGAAACAATAATTCTTGCCTCCGGTAATATTACACTTACTCTGCCTGCAGTCACAAGTGCTGATGACGGGCTGGCAATCACTGTAAAAAATACAGGTAATTACACTGATCTGATTACCGTTATTCCGGAAGCCGGAAAGACCATTGACGCCGATACAGCTTCATTCCTTACCCGTTGGCGTGGCAGGACATATATTGCTACGGGGTCGAACTGGATAAGAAAAGAAAGAGAAACCAGGGCAGATAATCTGTTTGATGTAGGTATGGCAGCAAGTTTTGCAACAATTGCAGAAGTTGTTGAATTCCTGAACATACATATGACCGGTCCATCTGTTGTCAGGCTTGGCGGGGGCACTTTCACAATAGATGCAACACAAACAATCAATCTTCCCTATCCTGTCACTTTTCAGGGCATTTCATACGGGGAAACAAATATAAAAGCTGCAGCAGGGGTGGCAGGCAATCCTATGTTTGATTGCAGGTCCGAGTCATATTTCAAAATGCTGACCTTCGAGGCCTTTTCAAACTCTGCCGGGAATGATGCAATTCACTTCACGGGGAGCGAAGTTTATTATGAAGTGAAAGATGCATTTTTTACAGGGTTTAACAAAGGAATTGTTTCCACAACAAACACTGACCTCTGGCTTTTTGAAATTGATTTTGAGGATTGTACATCAGCAGGACTGGAAATCGCAGGCGGAACGTCAAGCGGTGGGCAAATGAGAATTTCTGAAACCGATTTCTTCCAATGTGGAGCAGGGATTAATCTGTTATCAGGGGTCTCATATATTATCTCAATTATTAATTGTACTTTTTACAACACAGTGTCAGGAACAGATATTGGAATTCATTACCATCCTGCCGGCTTTACATCATTTGAAGCAATATTTGTTAAAAATACAGCCTGGAATAATCAGGGCACTTTCATAAGCGGGTTTGATTTCACCCGACCAGATGGCAGAGATGCAGATGCCTTCATCGAGAGTAATGCAGGGATGGGAGACAAGAATCCTCATTGTCAAATCAATGTGGTAAACAATACGTTAACAACGACTTGTACCACAGCAAATGCCTGGTATAAGATAAACTGGACAAACACAAACTCTTTTACCTGCAAATTTGTTATTAACAACAACCTGTTCTCATACCAACCCTCAAATTCAAGAGACCTTTTCATATATGTTTCAGGGAATGTTTCGGTAAATAACACCAGCAGGGTCATTACGGTCGGGATAGTAAAAAATGGAGTAACCACTACTCGCTACGGAGAAACATCATTAAGGATTACAACAGCAAATCAGCCATTCCAGTTTTCTTCGGTTATTCATCTTGTAGATGTACACAAGGGTGATTATTTTGAGTTGTACTGCACTTCCATTAACAGCGGAGATATTGCCAGATTTCAGGATATAAACATTCTTGTTGATTCAAAATGATTATTCGTTGATCTATAAACAAAAATTCTCAAATCAATTTCCATAAAGTGTTAAGGAAAAATACCTCTGTAAAGCCACTAAGCAGTGTGATGATTTTCGCGCTGGCTCTTTTCCTGAACCATCCAGGACTGAGTCAGGGTTTGATTATTTCACCCGGTACAAGCCTTGTCGGTGCCGGCGGTAATATAGTTCTTATGGGAGCCGCAGTAAATGATGGTTATGTCATTAATAACACCAATACGGTGATCTTTGCCGGAGTTACCCAATCATTAAGCGGATCATCACCTGTTCTTTTCAACAATCTTACAATTGCTTCAGGCAGTACGACTTCAATTCTGACTGCCGGTCAGACACTATCCGGAATTCTGTTAAGCAACGGCACGTTGAATGCAAACGGGAACATAACTCTTCTTTCCACGGTAACTCAGACAGCGCTTATCGACGGCAGTGGTACCGGCGAGGTATTTGGCGATGTTACGATGCAACGTTACCTTTCTTCAGGCTTTGGTTATAAATACTTCGGTTCCCCGTTCCAGGCGGCCACTGTAGGCGAGTTTGGAGACGATATGGACCTCGCAGCACCATTTGCATCATTTTACAGGTATGATGAGGACCGGACATCTTCAGGATGGGTCAGTTATGTAAATCCTGCATGGGTGTTAAATCCGATGTGGGGATATGCAGTTAACTTTGGCTCTTCAGCTGCTGCCAACACTGTGGATGTCACCGGTATAGTCAATAACGGCAACCTGTCACTGACTCTCTATAACAACAACAATCTTTATACAAAAGGCTTCAATCTTATCGGGAATCCCTATCCTTCTCCAATCGATTGGAAAGCGCCATCCGGGTGGACTAAGACAAATATCGATGATGCCCTTTATTATTTCAAAAGCAGTACCACAGATCAGTATGGAGGTACTTACAGTACTTACATGAATGGTATATCGAGCGATGGATTTGCTGCCAATATTATCCCTTCAATGCAGGGATTCTTTGTCCATGTATCTGACGGTACCTGGCCGGTGACCGGTACTCTTTCCATGAATAACGATGTCAGATTAAATAATCAGGCGCATCCTTTTATTAAATCGAAAATGAAAGGGGAAAAACCATACTTAAGGCTTGTCTCAGGTTATTCCGATGATTCAACCTCTTATGATCCCCTGGTAGTCTATTTCGACGAGAAGGCAACCTATAACTTTGACGGCCAGCTTGATGCGCTTAAGCTATTTAATACAGATTCGAAAACGACAAACTTTTATTCCTTCGGCGAGGATGGTCGCAGGTTATCCATAAATGCTCTGCCCGTGACAGGAGAAAATCTCTGCACTGTTAGGCTCGGCATCAAAACAGAAAGAGACGGGGAGGTCATATTCAGAATCGAAAGACTTGAAGGAGATTTCAATTATAAAACTATCTACCTGTCAGATATAATTACAGGTAGCAGGCAGGAACTGCAATCTGGCAGACAATACAAGATTAACCTTGTAGCTGATCATTATCAGAACAGATTTTTTCTCCTTCTTTCCAACAACATTACAGATATTCCGGATCTGACTTCAGGTGAAGACTGGATTAAAATTTATACGGCTCGCGGAATCCTTAAAGTTGAAATCAAGCTTCCATTCTGCAAAAACGGGATCCTGAAAATTAATAACATATTGGGGCAGACTCTTTTTGTTTATAAGATTTATGAACCAGGCTATCATGAGTTTAATCCAATTCTGAAAACCGGAATCTATATTGTCTCTTTTAACTCAGACAAAAAAAATATCTCAGAAAAGATATTTTTTGAAAGTCAATGAAATTTACAGATACGATGATAAGCTTATAAAATATGGTAACCAAAAACAAATCTCCTGACACAACGTTTGTTGATATCACCAAAGGCAAACAGGCCGACAAGAAACGGCTCAGCCTCATCAAACAACTGCAACAGAATCTTTTTGAGCGGACTTCCCAGCTGGAATCTGTCAATAAGGACCTCGACGCTTTTGCCTATGCGGTTTCTCATGACATGCGTGCGCCTCTGCGTGCCATTGATGGATTCTCAAAGTTTGTTTTGGAGGATTATGAAGACAAACTCGACTCTGAAGGTAAGCGACTGCTGAATCTGATCCGAAGTAACGTACAAAAAATGGATCAGCTTATTACTGACCTGCTGGCATTGTCAAGGGTTTACAGGTGCGAACTGAACTTCTCCGGTATAAACATGACTAAAATGGCAATCTCAGTGTTCAAAGAGCAGGCAGCACCGGATGTTGTTGACAGAATAGAGCTTACGGTCGATCCGCTGCCTGAAGCATTTGCTGATCCGACATATTTGAGTCTGGTTTGGGCCAACCTCCTTACAAATGCAATTAAGTTTTCTTCCAATGGGAAGAAACCGTCAATTAGGGTCTTCGGCCGCTCTGAGAGCGGGTTTGATATTTATTACGTAAAAGACAATGGCGTTGGTTTTAATCCGGAATACTCTCATAAGCTTTTTAATGTTTTTCAGAAGTTGCATAAAGCTGATGACTTTGAAGGAACAGGAATGGGGCTGGCTATTGTACAGCGCATCATTCACCGTCATGGCGGAAAGGTGAGGGCTGAAGGTGCAGAGGGGGAAGGTGCAACTTTTTCTTTCAGCCTGCCGGTGAAGAAGGGTGACCGGTGACTGGTTAATTTATGCCATGTATCCGTGCGAATGGCTATATATTTTATATGAAATTGATTATTAAATTGTTATCATGAACGTTGCGTACACTTTCAAACATTGTTTATCCTGCAGTTAATATCAGCAGGTTTTAGTTGAGCGGAAATGGACAAAAGACAAAAATCGGACAAGCTAATCAAAGCTAATAAAGAACTTGCGTTCCATAACAGGTCGAAAGAAAAAAGTGCTGCTGAATTAATCATTGCCAACAAAAAACTTGCAATTCAAAACAGGGAAATAGAAAAAAGGGCAGCAGAGTTAGTCATTGCAAACAAGGAACTTGCATTTCAAAACCAGGAGAAAGAAAAAAGGGCAATAGAGTTACTCATCGCGAACAAGGAACTCGAGCAATTCACTTATATAGCTTCACATGATCTCAGGGAACCGCTGCGGACAGTATCTAATTATATGCAGGTATTTGAGGAGGATTACCTGGACCAATTGGATGACAATGCACGCAAATATCTTCGTGCAGTAAATAATGCCACAAACAGGATGACCATGCTTATCAAATCACTATTGGATTTTTCCCGGTTAGGCCGTAATGCTCAACTCACTTATGTCGACTGCAAAAAACTGATTGAAGATGTGATTGCTGATCTTGATATCATGGTAAAAACATCA
>DCVC01000203.1:1230-10215 GCA_002328625.1 Bacteroidales bacterium UBA2198 | reverse complement strand
AAGAGGTACCCGACCTGAAATTAAAATCGGTTCAGAGAAAAAAGATGAAAAATGGGAATTCTCAGTAAGTGATAATGGAATAGGAATCAGTCCTTCCCATTTCGAGCGGATTTTTAATATTTTCCAGCGATTACACAATAATGAGGAAGAATATGAAGGATACGGAATAGGGCTTGCCAATTGTAAGAAAATAGTCCAGATGCATCAGGGAGAAATCTGGGTCGAATCAGATATTGGACAAGGGGCTACATTTTATTTCACAATACCAAATTTAACAGAATGAATAGAAAATTAAGTTGTATTATGTTGGTTGATGACAATCCGGATGATAATTTTTTTCATGAACGGGAGATTAAAAAAGATCATCTTGAAGCTACTGTTGTTGTAAAAAATTCAGGAACGGAAGCATTGGAATATCTGAAATCGAAGAAAGATATTGAACGTTTACCGCCTGATCTGATATTTTTAGATATTAACATGCCTGGCATGAATGGATGGGAATTCCTGGAGGAATACAGTTTGCTGGATAATAAATTTCAAAGTGATGTATTGATTATTATGCTGACAACGTCCGATAATCCTGACGATGAAGAAAGGACCAGAACATGGAGTAATGTTTCTGATTACATAACCAAACCACTGACAAAAGAAAAAATGAAAGTTATAGTCGACAAGTATTTCAAATTACCTGAACACTGACAAAATGGACAACGAAGTCGGAATCCTGCTGGTTGAAGACAACCCGGGTGAGGTGGGACCTGCAATCAGGGCATTGTTGAAATACAACCTTTCCAATAATGATTTACCGGCTTCTTAACTGCCAACCTGATAAAAAAAACTTGTAAAATGATTTCGAAAAAACTGTTAAAAATTCTTTTTGTTGAGGACCTGCCTTCAGATGCCGAACTGGCAATTCTTGAATTGCGAAAAGGGGGACTGAAGTTTGAGGATATGAGGGTTGATACCAGGGACGAATTTATCAAAGCTCTTAAAGAGTTCAACCCGGATATTGTCATTTCCGACTATATGATGCCTTCCTATAATGGCTTACAGGCACTCGGAGATGCCCGTGAGTTTAATCCGGAAATACCGTTTATCCTTTACACCGGCTCCATGAATGAAGAAATAGCTGTTGTGTGCTTAAAAGCCGGGGCAGATGATTATATAATCAAGGAGCACCCGGCCAGGTTGCCTTTTGCAGTCAACGAGGTTCTTGAAATGAGATTGAAAGAAAGGGAGAAAAGAGCCGGAGAACTTTTATTAAAGGATAACGAGGAGAAACTTCAAAGCATTTTCAGTGCCGCACCTGTCGGGATAGGGCTGACAGTGAACCGGGTATTTATGGAAGTAAATGACACTTTCTGTACAATGACAGGTTATACACGGCAGGAGCTTATCGGTAAAAGCTCTGAAATGGTCTATGTGACAAATGAAGAATATGAAAGTGTAGGGATTGAGAAATACAGGCAGATTGCTGAAAAAGGTACCGGGTTAGTGGAAACACGTTTCGAATGTAAAGATGGCAGAATACTGAATGTAATCCTGAGTTCGGCCCCTCTCGATAAGGATGACCTGTTGAAGGGAGTGACTTTTACAGTTTTGGACATTACGGAGAGGACCAGGGCTGAGGAAGCTTTGATTTGGGAAAAGTACCTGATTCATTCCCTGATGAGTACCCTTCCTGATCGAGTTTATTTCAAAGATATCAATAGCCGTTTCATAAGGATAAATAAAGCTCAGGCACATTCTTTTAACCTGGAAGATCCCTGCCAGGCGATAGGAAAGACAGACGCTGATTTTTTTACCGGGGAACATGCAATGCAGGCATTTGAAGATGAACAGATGATTATCCGTACAGGGCAATCATTAAGCCTGGAGGAAAGAGAAACACATCCTTACCGGTCAGACACCTGGGTGGCCACCGTTAAAATGCCATTGCATGACAAAGAGGGAAAAATCATTGGTACTTTCGGAATATCAAGGGACATCACCGAGAGAAAACTTGCCGAAGTAGCGCTTAACGAAAGTGAAGAACGGTTTCGCAATTTATACAATGATGCAGTTGCCGGACTTTACAGGACAAACCCGCAGGGAGAGATATTACTGGCAAACCATACACTGGTTAAAATGTTGGGGTTTTCCTCCTTTGAAGAACTATCCGAAAGGAACCTGAAGGAAGCAGGTTATGAACCTGTACTTAAGCGCCAGCAATTCGCTGATCAGATCGAGAAAGAAGGTGAGGTTAAGGACATGGACTCAGTCTGGGTTTGTCGCGATGGTAAAGAGATCTTCGTCAGAGAGAGTGCTAAAGCTATTTATGATTCAGAGGGGAAAACTCTCTATTATGATGGAACTGTTGTAGACATTACCGAACAAAAAAACACGGACAAGGCTTTGAGCAAGATACAGCATTTGTTTGAGACTCTTGCACTTGTTTCTCCTGTAGGAATTTTCAGGACTGATGCGGATGGGAATACTACATATGTCAATCCAACATGGTCTGAGTTATCAGGTTTATCGCCTGAGGAGGCATTTGGAAATGGTTGGCTGAAGATTGTGCATCCTGAAGACAGGGAGCAACTCTCTGAAGTATGGTTAAATAACCTGAGTCTTAAAAAGGAATCAAGTGCGGAATACCGTTTGATAAAATCGGATGGGAGTTTAATCTGGGTTATGGGCAAAGCTGTACCGGAACTGATAGATAATGAAGTAATCGGTTATGTCGGGACTATTACCGATATAACTGAACTTAAGCAGGTGGAGGAGATTTTGCGCGAAAGCGAAGAAAAATTCCGGTCAACAATGGAAAACTCGGCAGATGCCATTTTTATTACCGATCAGAAGGGAAAGTACCAGTATGTCAATAAGGCAGCAACTGATATGCTTGGTTATTCATCGGACGAGTTGCTGAGTAAAGCAATCCTTGAAATTACTCCCCCTGATAATACAGATACATCCTCTGAGATTTTTAAGAAATTACTGCTTGAAGGCAAAGTTTATGCTGAAATCTATCTTCAAAGAAAAGATGGCAGCTACGTTACTGCCGATCTGAACTCGGTCTTATTGCCAGGAGGACTGGTTTATGGCAGTTGCAGGGATATTACGGAGAGAAAACAGGTACAGGAGGAGTTGAAAAAATACCGTGAGC
This sequence comes from Bacteroidales bacterium UBA2198, assembly GCA_002328625.1. GTDB lineage: Bacteria > Bacteroidota > Bacteroidia > Bacteroidales > VadinHA17 > LD21. The sequence continues at coordinate 7,067 of DCVC01000203.1, read as the reverse complement.
ACCTCGAGGAACTCGTTTATGAACGGACTAAAGAACTTAATAAAGCAAAGAAAGAAGCAGAGGAAGCAAATAAGGCAAAAAGTGAATTCGTGGCAAATATGAGCCATGAGATCCGAACGCCCATGAATGCAGTATTGGGCTATTCGGAATTATTAAGCTCCACGACGGTTGATAAGACCCAGGAGCATTATATTAATTCAATTAAATCGAGTGGAAGAAGTCTCCTGACTTTGATTAACGACATACTTGACCTGTCAAAAATCGAGGCCGGAAAACTTGATCTGAAATATGATTATGTCGACACCTGTCTTTTCTTCACTGAGTTTGAAAGGATCTTTTCCTATAAAGTGGGTGAAAAAGGGCTGAAATTCATTCTTGATATTTCTTCAGGAACACCAGCCGGAATCAAAATTGATGAAGCGCGGGTACGGCAGATAGTCTTTAACCTCATCGGAAACGCAATCAAATTTACATCAGATGGTAATATTGTGCTTAAGGTATTTACGGAGAATCCTCAGTTTGTGAAATACTCTAAAGAAGAAGCAGAAGAATTAATTGATCTGATAATTGAAGTTCAGGATACCGGAATCGGGATAACAAAAGCACTGCAGGAGGCTATTTTTAAACCATTTGTTCAGGAAAGAGATAAAGAACATCACGGAGGTACAGGATTAGGACTTACAATTACCAGAAGGCTTGCATCGCTCATGCACGGAACCATCACTGTGCAATCAAAGCCCGGTAAGGGAAGTACGTTTATAGTAAGGATCCCGAGGATAGCATATCAGAGGGATTTCGCCATGCTAAACGTCGATATCAGGATTGATCCTTCAGAAATCTTCTTTGAGAAATCAACAATTATTGTTGCCGACGATATGGAACAAAACAGAAGCTATCTCAGAGATGCTCTTAAAACCTCCGGGATAGAGATATTTGATGCGGAAGATGGTATTGCTGCCTATAAAATTGCAAAGGAAATCGTTCCCGATCTCATCATTGCCGATGTGCTCATGCCAAAAATGGACGGGTTCTGGTTATTGAACAAAATAAAGACCGATAAGAGGATGAAACACATTCCTGTCATCGCATATTCCGCCTCGGTATTAAAGGATCAGAAAGAACGGATACAAAAAAGTGAATTTGCCGGACTGCTTGTGAAACCTGTTAAAGTTGCCGAACTATACCATGAATTGATGAGATTTTTACCGTATAAATCAACCAGGGCGGGTGAACCCGTGGAATCCTCGCCGGAAGTTGACCTGATTGGTGAAATATCAGATCGGAACGGTTTAATACACTCCCTGGAGACTGATTTATATTCAACCTGGGAAACATTTGCTGTCAGGCAACCCATAGGGGAAATCCGTGATTTCGGAAAGAATCTGATTCAATTGGGAACGGATCACAATTCAAGTATCATTACCCTTTACGGAAAGGAATTAGTCACTGCAGCAGATAGTTTCAATATCGAAGCGATACTAAATCTTAAAGGGAAATATATGGATGTTATTGAAAGCCTTAAAGAATCTGTTAAATTTTCAGGCTATGACTAGTCAGCTTGTTGTGTCACCATTTTCCTCTTCAATTCTGATAGTTGATGATAACCCTCAGAATGTTCAGGTATTGGGAAAATTATTACAGGAAAGCAAGTATGAGATTGAATTTGCCACTAACGGCATGGCAGCGCTTGAGTGGCTGATTACCAGACAATTCGATTTAATATTACTTGATCTTAACATGCCCGGAATGAATGGATTTGAAGTATGCAGTAAAATACGTTCAAATCCAGATTTGATTAATGTTCCTGTCATTTTTCTGTCGGCAGAGTCAGATAGAGAAAGCATATTGAGGGGTTTCGAACTTGGGGCTCAGGATTACATAACCAAACCATTCGATGGCAGGGAGCTTCTTGCAAGAGTCAGGACTCATCTTGCACTGAAACATAGTCTTGAAAACCTTGAAAAGCTTAACAAATCACTTGAGGAAAAAGTACTTGAACGAACACAAAAACTGAAAGAAGCAAATGATAAGCTGGAGGCAACAAACCTGAAACTACTCGACCTCGACAAGGCAAAAACGGAATTTCTGAACCTGATCAGCCACCAGATACGTACTCCGCTTAACGGGATCATTGGTCCATTGGAGCTGCTGAAAGAGACTGTTTTTGCGAGTGAAATTAGCGATCTGGTTGAAATTCTTGACATTTCTGTCAAAAGACTGGAAAGGTTTGCTGTAAATGCCCTCCTGATAACAAGGCTGAAGACAGAAAAATATGAACCAAGCAATGACAGAATTCATATCTCAAGCCTGATTAATGAAGTTACCGATGAAGCTGAAGAAAAGCTTCAATCAGGAAATATACAGATCAAAAGAACCGACAAAATACCCGGTTATTTTATTTCCGGTGAGGCTGAACTGATAAAAAACTGTATTGCTATTATACTCGATAATGCAATAACATTTTCTCCTCAGGACACTGCCATTGAAATCAACACTTATGTTGACAAGCAAACTGTTATATGTGAAATTAAAGATAGTGGACCGGGATTCGCGGCAGGAGCTATTGACCGGGCGTTTGACCTGTTTGTTACAGGAGATGCATACATAGACAGTAGCACCGGGATAGGACTCCCTATTGCCAACATGATAATGGGTGCACATGGAGGAAACATAATTATCGATAACAACCCTGAGGGTGGCGCTTCAATTAAGCTGCTGTTTCACAACAGGATTGTGGATTATACAACCATGGATTCCATAAGCTAAAACTTTAAGATTATCTGATGAACCAGAAAAATGACTTTGGTCAGCCATCCGTGTTAATTGTTGACGATAATCCAAAAAACCTGCAGATCCTGGGTGTATTATTGAAAAATGAGGGACTTGGTGTTGAATTCGCACTTGATGGTAAGTCCGCATTAAGCTGGCTGGGAAAGAATAATTTCGACCTGATTCTCCTTGACGTGATGATGCCCGTCATGGATGGGTTCAGTGTGTGTTCGTTGATAAAGAAAAATCCGGTCACCCGGGAGATACCAATAATATTTATTACAGCAACAGCAGATTCGGAAAGTATAATTAAGGGCTTTGAAACAGGTGCCGTTGACTATATAACAAAGCCCTTCATAAAGAGTGAATTATTAATCAGGGTAAAAACACAAATCGAAATAAAAAAGGTCAGGGATGAGATTGTAAGAAATCTCAAGGAGATTGAATATAAAAACATGCTCATTACGGGCAGTATCCGATATGCAAAAGCAATTCAGACAGCAGTAATGAAGGCATCTCATAGTGGATTAACCCTTTTCCCCGAACATTTTTGCCTTTTCCTTCCAAGGGATATTGTCAGTGGCGACTTCTACTGGTTTCACAAAATCGATAATAAAATGTTGATCGGTGTTTTTGATTGCACCGGTCATGGCATCCCGGGTGCATTCATGAGTATTTTGGGAGTAACCCTGCTAAATGAAACAGTAATCAGAGAAAAAATTACTGATCCTCATCTGATTTTAGACCGGTTAAGGGAAAAGATCATAGAAGCATTGGGGCAAAAAGGTATATTTCCAGAGGTGGGAGATGGCATGGATGGCTCATTAATCAGTTATGACATGCATTTCAAAAGACTGGTATATTCGGGTGCATATAACTCAACATACCTTATACGTAACAATGAAATCATTGAATTCAAGGGCGATAAAATGCCATTATCGTCCCACCCGATAATGGCCGGTTTTTCAAGTCATGAAATAGAAACCAAACCGGATGATATTATTTATCTGTTTACTGATGGATACATTGATCAATTTGGCGGGAAGCCAGTGAGGAAATTCCGCCGGTCTCAATTAAAGGAACTCCTGATGAGGAATCATAAGGAGCCTTTAAAAACACAAAAACGATTACTGCTGGATGCTTACCTTAACTGGCAGGGCCGGGAGGACCAAGTTGACGACATCACTATTGTAGGGTTGAGGCTCTGATTTGTATTACATATGTCGGGTTTGATTAAAAGTGTTATGATATTTTTTAATTAATCCCGGCAAGACTTTCGTCTTTTCTGACCAGCCCAGTGGCATTTTTCTGTGCAGCCTGCTGTTAATCATTCACGATTAATATGCTGAATGAAAATAATTTTTTTTACTCAATTCCGTTTTTTCTGATTTTTGTGTATTTTTGCCTTCGGAATGATGAGAAATTACACAGCATACGGATTTTCTTTTTACTTTTTCTATTACTATCCGGAAAGAGGGACTGAATAGTTGTATATCTGTGTAAAAAATAAGAAATATGATGAAGGCAGTCCCGCAAAAGCGGGACTTTTTTTTTGAGACAGTCAGATGAAAACAGGAGAGGAAATGATCAGTGTGGCGATCCGCGGCTTGCGTGGGTCATAAGAAAGGAGACTGAGGCTGACAGACAGAACTGATGATAACCGATAAGTGAAAGTGATGGAGAAACCTTTAATAAATGCAGCCTCGCGCACCGGACTCGTGAATGAGTACTACTTCTCGACCAAGCTGGCCGAGATAGCCCGCATGAGGCAACAGGGTCTTGACGTGATCAACCTTGGAATAGGGAGTCCTGACATGCCACCTGCGCCCAACGTAATTGAGGCGCTCGCGAAGAACGCCTCTGACAGTCGCAACCATGCCTATCAGAGCTACAGGGGCATTCCGGCCCTGAGGGACTCATTTGCAGCATGGTATATGGAATATTTCAGGGTGGCTCTGGATCCTGAGACGGAAATACTGCCCCTGATAGGATCCAAGGAGGGAATTATGCACATCAGCATGGCTTTCCTCGATCCGGGTGATGAGGTGCTGGTGCCTGACCCCGGTTATCCGGCATATGGTGCAGCCGCCAAGCTTGCGGGAGGCCTGCCCCGGAGTTATGACCTTGATGAGGAGAATGGTTGGATGCCTGACATTGAGGCAATTGAGGCCTCAGGGGTGGAGAGGGTAAAGATCATGTGGATTAACTACCCGCACATGCCCACAGGTGCAAGGGCCACCCCGGCGCTCTTTGAGCGTCTTGTCTCCTTTGCCCGGAAGCACAGCATACTGTTATGCAATGACAATCCCTACAGTTTTATCCTGAACAAAGACCACCTGAGTATCTTCACAGTACCGCGAGCCCGCGACGTTGCACTGGAGCTGAACTCGCTCAGCAAGTCGCATAACATGGCCGGCTGGAGGATAGGCATGGTAGCCGGCAACAGTTCATTCATAAATGACATCATGAAGGTTAAGAGCAACATGGACTCCGGTATGTTCCAGCCGTTGCAGGCCGCTGCCGCGGAGGCGCTCGCGGCGCCGGAAAGCTGGTATGCACAGCTCAACGAGGTCTATCGCCGGCGCCGACTGAAAGCTGCTGAGATCATGAATTCCCTCTCATGTTCATTCGACCCGGTACAGTCGGGACTCTTCCTCTGGGGGAAGATACCCCAGGGATACACTGATGCTGTTGTCCTTACGGAGGAACTTCTCCACAAGCAGCATGTCTTCGTCACACCCGGGTCAGTTTTCGGTGACAACGGGAAGAGATATATACGGATATCGCTCTGCGCAACTGAGGAACTCCTCAATGCAGCACTGGAAAGAATAGACTCAATGAAATAAGGCAATAATCAACCAAACAACTTAAAATCAAATGTCTGCAAACATATGCATAGTAGGGCTGGGGCTGATAGGAGGCTCCCTGGCACGAAGCCTCAGGCTCAACGGTTTCTCCGGCAGGATCACCGGTGTGGAGAGCAACCCTCATCACTGCACCATTGCCATGTACCGGGGCCTGGCCGACGAGTTCCTGCCCCTGGAGGAGGCTGTTGAGCGGTCGGAAAT
>DCVC01000203.1:0-1190 GCA_002328625.1 Bacteroidales bacterium UBA2198 | reverse complement strand
CATCCTATGGCAGGCACAGAACATTCCGGTCCGGCGGCAGCCCTTGACAGGCTCTTCCATGACAAGGTGGCCATAATATGCGATCCCGGGCGCAGCGACGAGGATGCACTGGAGCTGATAACAGCCCTGTTCCAGTCGTTCAACATGCATATAAGGTATATGAAATCATCAGACCACGATGTCCATGTGGCATATGTGTCGCACATCTCGCATATAACCTCCTTCGCGCTTGCGCTTTGCGTCCTTGAGAAAGAGAAGAACACTGAGAACATCATGTCTCTTGCCGCAGGAGGGTTTGAGAGCACTGTACGCCTCTCCAAGAGCAGCGGAGAGACCTGGGCCCCGATCTTCATTGGCAACTCAGGACCAATACTTGAAGTAATTGACACCTATATCGAAAAGATGCGCCTCTTCAAGCGATACATTGAGAACGGCGACCATGAATCTCTGAGAGACCTTATGAGATCGGCCAACGAGATAGGCAACATACTTAAATGAAACACTTACTTTGCCATGAAAAGAGATACTAATAAGCCAACAAATATGAGATTGGATATCATACCGATAGATGAGTGGCCTATTTATAAGCAACGGCCCCTGATGATTGCCGGTCCCTGCAGTGCCGAGAGCGAGGAGCAGGTGATGCTCACTGCCGCCGGGCTGGCAGCCACGGGCAGGGTTGACCTCTTCCGTGCCGGCATCTGGAAGCCGCGCACACATCCTGATCAATTTGAAGGAGTGGGAAGTGTAGGGCTGAAGTGGCTGAGGCAGGTGAGAGAGGTGTACGGCCTTCCCGTCTCCGTTGAGGTGGCTACCGAGAAGCATGTCTATGAGGCTCTGAAGCATGGTGTCGACGCCGTCTGGATTGGAGCACGTACAAGTGTCAACCCGTTTGCAATGCATGAAATCGCAACAGCACTTAAGGGGGCAGAGATTATGGTGTTCGTAAAGAATCCCGTTAATCCTGATCTTGAGCTCTGGATAGGTGCAATTGAGAGGATAAGCAAAGCGGGTACCACTCGTCTTGCAGCCATCCACCGCGGTTTCTCATCGTGGGAGAAGAGCGCCTTCCGCAACCAGCCGCGGTGGCAGATACCTGTTGAGATGCGCCAGCGTATACCGGATCTGCCGATGATATGTGATCCGAGTCACATGGGCGGCGACCGGTCGTTCATCGGCGACCTGTCGCA
>DCVC01000388.1:5658-5913 GCA_002328625.1 Bacteroidales bacterium UBA2198 | reverse complement strand
TCACTAAGACCGCTGCAGAATCAGGTTATGATGAAGTAGGCGATGTCATTCACTATACGATAATTGTTACAAATACCGGGAATACAACTCTGACAAATGTGGTTGTCACCGATCCGCTCACAGGACTCAACCAGACTATTGCCACTCTTGAACCGGGATCAGCAAATGCTGTAACAATCAATACATCTTATACCATAACCCAAACCGATCTCAACACAGGAGAAGTTGAGAATACTGCTGCTGCAACATATACTT
>DCVC01000388.1:0-5617 GCA_002328625.1 Bacteroidales bacterium UBA2198 | reverse complement strand
GGAAATGTTGTCCTGACAAATGTAGATGTCACCGATCCTCTCACAGAACTCAACCAGACTATTCCTTCACTCGCCCCCGGAACATCAACCTCCATTTTCACTTCATACACTGTCAGACAAACCGATCTCAACGCAGGAGAAGTTGAAAATACTGCTGCTGCAACATATACTTTCAATGGTGAAGACTACACAGAAGAAGCTGTAGAGACTCTCAGTGCTTCCGTTGGTCCGGATATTACAATCACTAAGACCGCTGCAGAATCAGGGTATGATGAAATAGGCGATGTCATTAACTACACTATTGTAGTAACCAACACAGGAAATGTTGTCCTGACAAATGTAGTTGTCACCGATCCTCTCACAGAACTCAACCAGACTATTCCTTCACTCGCCCCCGGAACATCAACCTCCATTTCCACTTCATACACTGTCAGACAAATTGATCTTAATGCAGGTGAAGTGGATAACACAGCAAGGGCAGTATATACTTATGCAGGTGAAAATTTTGAAGAAGTGGTTTTTGAAACTGTTAGTGCTACCCAAGGTCCGGGGCTTAGCATTGAAAAGAACGCAGAACAGTATAGTTTTGATGAAGCAGGTGATGTAATTGAATATACTATCACAGTGACAAATACAGGAAATGTTTCCCTGACGAATATTGTTGTGAGAGATCCCCTCACCGGCCTCATACATACGTTGCCTGGCCTCGCTCCAGGGGCATCTAATGACATTAACACCGAATACACCATTGATCAGGACGATCTTAATGTCGGGAGCGTTGAAAATACTGCCAGTGCAACTTATATTTTTGGAGGTGTACAAAATCACGTTGAAGATAATGTGATTGTTTATGCTTCTCAGGGGCCGGACCTTTACATAACTAAGAATGCTGCCGAAACAAGCTTCTCAAGAGTGGGCGATCTCATCAATTATACTATCAGAGTTACCAACACTGGTAATGTAACCCTGACAAATGTAGTTGTCAGTGACCCGCGTACAGGGCTGAGACGCACTATATCAGCTATTTCTCCGGGTGATGCCAATTCTGTAACTATTAACACTACATACAGGATCACTCAGAATGATCTGAATGCGGGTTATGTTAACAATACTGCTACTGCTTCATATGCTTACGGAGGTAATACATTCTCAGAATCTGACCACGCAATCGTATCTGCAAATCAGGATCCGGATCTTACTGTTACAAAGAGAGTGAGCGAAACCATCTTTACTTCAGAGGGTGAACTTATTCACTATACAATAACTGTCACCAACACAGGTAATGTGACATTAACCGGAGTAGTTGTAGATGATCCCAATGCTATTGTAACCTGCTCAGGTGTTCCGCGAACCATGGCTCCAGGTGCAACTATGACCTGCACTGCAGTACATACAGTTACCGCAGCCGATATTTCTGCAGGGATTATCAGAAATACCGCTTCCGCAACAGGTTATGATCCCAGTATGGTAGTCATTTATGGCTTGAGTAATGAAGTTACTTCAGGATTGAACAATCTTGCACCTGTAATAAGTTGTCCAAGATCTCTTGTCGCTAACACCAGTTCAACAACATGTGATATTCTGATAACCAGTGGCTTGGAAGCTAATTATTCTGATCCCAATAATAATATTGTTTCGCTTACCTGGATAATGACAGGACATACCGCAGCTGAATCACCTGCTACCGGCATTAATAATCTTTCAAGTTATACATTTAATAGGGGGGTCACAACAGTAATCTATACCGTGACTGATGCATTTGGATTATCTGCATCATGCAGTTTTAGAGTATCAGTAGTAGACAATGTAAGACCAACAGCAATCTGTGAAAATATTTCTGTAAATCTTGATATAAATACAGGAACTGCCTCCATAACTGCACAGGATATTAACAATGGCAGTTTTGACAATTGTGGAATAGCTTTGATGACAATTGATGTCGACCATTTTGATTGTACAGATATCGGACCCAATAACGTGATACTTACAGTTATAGATAACGTCGGAAATATAGGTACCTGTACTTCTGTTGTCACAGTTAATTACGCAGTTACTCCAGATCCTTCAGTTGCCCCGATACCTGATATTCTTTGCAGCGGAGAAGAGACCAATTTGATATTGTTAAATAATATTCCTAATACCTCCTGGACATGGACTGTTGATTCTCCAATGGATATATCAGGTGCTACTGATGACAATACCGGTACTGTCTCTTCAATTAACCAGGTCCTTAATAATTCCGACAGGAACGCCCATAATGTTGTATACAATATCACTCCAAGAGTATATGGACAATGTGATCTTTCACCAATCACGGCAGAAGCATGGGTAAATCCGATCCCGGAAGTTCAGGCTAATCCTGAAGAAACAGTTATCTGCTATGGAGAAACTGCAGTTATTTTGATTGTTAATCCTAATGTTTCAATACGCGGACAATGGGTATATGATCTGACAGTAATTGCTGATCATAACATAAATGGACATACCACCGGCGGAACACATTTAAATGCATTGAACCTTACTGAGACGCTTACCAACAGCGACAGAGTCGACAGGAAGGTAGTTTACCGGTTCACACCTCGTATAATACCGGAAGATGGAGGCGCTGATTGTATTGGCACAGAGAAAACAGTTATAGTCTGGGTAAGACCATCACTAAAACACTTCTATTCGAAAGAACTATCAGATTATAACGGATTTAACATAGCCTGCTTTGGTCAATCCAACGGATCAATCAGGATAGTTCCAACTGCAGATGCATCTCCAATGACATTCACCTGGATCGGGCCTGAAGGCTTTACTGCAACAGGCCGGAATATATCAGGGCTTGTGGCCGGCCAATATGCTTTGTTTGTTACAGATATTAATATGTGTACGGAGGAAGATATAATTGAACTCATTGAACCTGAACAGTTAAGTGTAATCATGGTTCCCTCAGTCAGTCTCGATGGAGGCTATAATATTAATTGCGCCGGTGCACAAACAGGTTTTATATCTGCTTCAGCTGTGAACAATGTTGGTCCCGTTGCTTACTTGTGGGCTGATGGTTTCCAGGGAAACAGCAGAAAAAATCTTTCAGCAGGTACTTATAAGCTGATAATAATTGATTCAAATAATTGCCGTGCCGAATCAACAATGACTTTGACTGAGCCTGATCCTATACAACTTGAATTCAGTGTAAAGAAAGCATTCTGCCCCGACAAACCGGATGGAGAAATAAGCCTGACAGTTACCGGAGGGGTTCCTGGCAATGATTATAAATATATATGGTCCAATAATGCCACCACTAAAGATATTTCCGGCCTTCTTGAAGGATCGTACAGAGTAATTGTTGCAGACAATAATGGGTGCAGCACAACAGGCTCAGTAAGACTTGATTACATGAATGAAATTTGTTTAATTATTCCAGATGCAATTTCGCCCAACAATGACCAAATAAATGATGTCTGGAATATTGGAAATATAGAGCTCTATCCTAAGGCCGAGATTAAGATCTTCAACAGGTGGGGGCAGGTTCTCTGGAAGTCTGAAGATGGTTATCCTCATCCATGGAATGGCAGAAGCAATGGAGAATTGCTGCCTATTGACTCATATCATTATGTCATTGATTTACATAACGGAACAAAACCAATTATGGGAGTTATTACAGTTGTGAGATAAAAACACATATGATAATTATGAAACCTAAATCTTTTACAATTACAAATAACAATGATAAAATTCCATACATGGAGGTTCCTTGTGGCCATTTAAAATAAATTATTATCACATGAAAAGGCTCATTTACCTGTTATTATTTATTCCCTTTGCGCAGATCTCTTTTGCCCAGCAATTACCTATATATAGCCAGTACCTATATAATAAATTTCTGATTAATCCTGCAATTGCCGGAAGTGATGGATTTACAAGTTTTAGCTTGACTGCCCGGGAACAATGGATAGGCTATTCAGGTGCCCCAAGGACATATTCACTGAGCTGGCAAACCAGATTGCTCAAACAAAGCTACAGGCTTAAAGAAAATATTTTTAACAGAACGACCTATAGACCTAAAACTGATGGTAAAATAGGTTTTGGCGGCTATATTTTTAGCGACATAAACGGCCATGTTCACAGAACAGGTTTCCAGGCTTCATACTCATATCATACATGGCTGCAGGATTATACCCAACTCTCTTTTGGTCTTGCATTAACCGGTTATCATTTTGTTTTAAATGTCAATGAGATGAGTTTTGAAGATCCGGGTGAACCCTGGTTAAATAATGAACTACGCAGGGGAATATTTGTCCCCGATGCTGACTTTGGGGTCTTTATTCTGAATCCCAGATACAATATCGGGTTCTCCGCTCAGCAGTTATTCGGTGCCTCCGCAAAGATAGGCGATAAAGGGTATAGAAATTTCAGTATGGACAGACACTATTATCTTTTTGGAGCTTATAGTTTCTATTCTAAAGTAAGGGTGGAACTCGAACCATCTTTCCTTCTCAAAATGTCGGAACAACTTAGACCCCAAGCTGATATTGCTTTTACTTATTACTATGACAGGAGCTACTGGGCAGGAATAACCTACAGAACAGGAGGTGCTTTAATTGCCAATACAGGTATGAGATATAAAAATAGCAGGGTTAAAATGATCACCATGTTTTTTGGTTACTCCTTCGATTTTACGATCAATGAGATACAGAGAGCAACCTATGGAACGCATGAATTGACTATTGCCGTGAAATTTGGTGATAGTGCAAAAAGATTCCGATGGCTTGACCGGTATTGATCATGATAATTATTTATAGATTTTTCAGACTGTTTAAAATATTTATTAATATCCTATAGAAACAATTAAGTGTCTTAAATTGAATAATATAAATAAAATAAATTTCTAAATCAATTACAATCTTTTAAAATTATGAGAAAAATCGTTTCGTTTTGTTTCAGTATTTTGTTTGTATTACTTGTTTGGTCGTGTGATAATCAGAAAGATTTCAGAAATCGGGCAAATGCAGAAACCAGGATTTTCCAGCAGGAAGATGGTTCTTTTTATTTGAAACTTGAAAAGGCGACATGTTACAACGACAAGGTAAATCCATCAAGTAACACAGCAGAATGGAGTGTTGTTGTTACTAAATCAGGTCGTTATAATGTTTGGTTGTCAAGCGCTACTAAAGATACAACGGACCTCAGCTATTCAAATTCAGTCAGAATAAGCCTTTTAGAAAACAGGATAGAGCGGGATCCTGAAATTGATAAAATAGTTCGTAATTCAGTTGAAGTATCGTACCCTTATTTCAGGGCAGATTCTTATATGGGTTCCTTCTTCATTCCTGAACCAGGGGAATATACCATTCAGGTTATCAGTGAAAAAATCATTTCAAAAGAAAGCCACCTCGAGAAAACAACATTTACTGACAATACTGAAATGATGTCTCTGATACTGATCCCGCTGACCCGTTAATTGTCATAATGTTATTTTTGTATAAGCAGGAGCTTTTAAAAAGGGATTATTTAAAACCTTTGAATTTAGTCATTTCCAACCAGCCATAATTTGTTAAGCGGCCTGCATTTCCATCCACAGAAAAAAATCTCATTAAGCTGGATTAATTGATACATTGATAATACCATTACT
>DCVC01000390.1 GCA_002328625.1 Bacteroidales bacterium UBA2198 | reverse complement strand
TGATTATGAGATATTTAAATCTGGTTATCATGTGCATTATATGTAATACTGCCGTAGCACAGACTCAATCTGCAGGTATTTTTCAATTCAGCACCGACATAGGCAACCCCAAAAATGAAGGTTCAGCTTCCTATAACTCTGCTGATCAGGTCTATTCAGTTAAAGGATCGGGTTATAATATCTGGTTTGAAAGAGATGAATTCCATTATCTGTATAATAAGATAGAAGGCGATTTTATTCTTACCGCCAATTTTAAATTCGAAGGAAAGGGAATTGAACCTCACAGGAAGACCGGATGGATGATAAGATGGTCAACCGGTGAAAAATCGCACCATATATCTGCTGTTCTGCATGGCGACGGACTTACAGTGATGCAATGGCGCGGAGATGAGGGTGCAGCTATGAGAGATCCTGAAGACGAAGTATTTGCAAAGGGATCAGGTTACGAAATCATCCAGCTTGAACGGCTGGGTAAAAAAATAATTATGAGGGCAGCACATTTCGGAGAACCTTTTGAATTAATAGGCTGCCATGAAATGAGTAATCTTACAGACGAGCTCCTTGCCGGAGTATTTGTATGTTCACATAATCCTGATATTGTTGAGGAAGCAACCATCTGGAATGTCCGCATTGATAAACCGGTCGCTGATAATTATAATCCTGGAAGAGAGGGTTATTTAGGTTGCAGGCTTGAGACAATGAATGTCTTTGACGGGTGGCGGAAGGTGATTTACGAAAAGGACGGAAGATTTGAAGCCCCAAACTGGATGCCCGATGGAAAGAAGCTTTTATTCAACATGGACGGGCTTTTATGGAAAATACCAGTTAAAGGTGGTGATCTCGAACAGCTGAACACAGGGTTTGCAAACAGAAATAACAATGATCATGGTATCTCTTTCAACGGAAAGCTGCTGGCTATCAGTCATCACAGGGAAGGTATGCCCGGAGGAGGCTCCACTGTATATGTGCTCCCGCTGAAAGGAGGAACACCAAAAATGGTGACAGAACATACTCCCAGTTACTGGCATGGCTGGGCCCCGAATAACAAAGAGGTTTTATATGTCGGACAACGCGACGGAAAGAATATTTACAATATCTACAGGAACTCGATAAGAGGCGGTAAAGAGGTTGCGCTTACAAACATTGATCCCGGAGAACATGTTGACGGTTGTGAATACTCACCTGACGCTAAATATATTTATTACAACGGGAGCCATACCGGAACCATGCAGTTATGGCGCATGAAACCAGACGGTTCGGGCAGGGAGCAGCTCACTTTTGACGAATACAACGACTGGTTCCCTCATATCTCCCCTGACGGCAAATGGATAGCTTTCATATCATTCCCTGCCGATATTGAGAAGAACAGCCATCCGTCATACAAACGGGTCATGCTGAGACTTATGCCGACTGAGGGCGGCGTTCCGAAAGTAATAGCATACCTCTACGGAGGACAGGGCACAATTAACGTACCATCGTGGTCTCCCGACAGTAAACAGATAGCATTTGTAAGCAATTCCGGGAAATAACATATATAGATCATATCAACCGGGCATCTGATTTTTTTTTAAAAAATATTACATTTCAGAAGACAACATCTACCTGACATTTCATATGATCCATAGTTTCTATAAAATACTTTCAATACTGGTTTTCGCCGTGCTGTATTGTTATACAGCCATTGGTGTCTTCATAGTGGTTTTGTTATCCTGGCTGCATGCAAAGAAGGCTGTCAGTGCCCTGTGCAGAATTTGGGCCAAATCGGTGTTCCTGCTGATCGGGAAAAAGTTAGTGGTAACGGGGAAAGAGAATATCAACAGAAAAGAGAAATATATTCTGGTTGCCAATCATGCAAGCCTTTTTGATATTGTTGCCATAACATCATTCTACCCTCAAGTTTCATGGTTCGGGCATGAGAGATTATTAAAAGTTCCTGTTTTCGGACGATTTCTGAGACTGACTGATTATGTTCCCTTCAAAGAACCAACCATCAGGAATACACGTCATATGCTTGAGCAGCTCATGGAAAAAGCAAGCAACCAGTCTGTTGCTCTTTTCCCCGAAGGAACCAGAACACCAAATGGAAAGATAAATCCCTTCTACAGGGGTTTTATTTACCTCTTCCGGACAAGGGAGATCGGGATCTTACCTGTAACATTAAATGGTTTTTATGACCTGAAGCCTAAAAACCGGTTTTACATAAATTTCAATTCAAAACTGGATGTTGTTATACATAAACCAATTCCCAGGGAAGAATTGATAAATAAAAATGACAATGAGATAATTGACAGAGTGAAAGCAATTATTGAATCAGCGTATCACTAGAGAATTGAATTAGTAAAAGAATCTTTTTGTCAGCCTTTGTGACTTAAAGTCTTAGTGGCCGGAAAAAAAGACAAAAAGTCACGAAGACACTTACAGTACCCTAAAATGCTAATAATTAATAATATATGAACGATCAAAAAAATGAAAAGTGGGTATTTATAGTCAATCCCACTGCAGGGAACGGTTTTGCAAATAGTCTTGTTCCCGTTATCAGGGATAAAATAGAAAAGCATAATGTTGACGGTGAAATAGTTCTTACAGAAAAACCCGGTCATGCTTCTGAGCTGTCGGAAATTTATTACAGTAAAGGAATCCGAAATATTATCGGAGTGGGCGGTGACGGTACTCTGAACGAAATTGCCAGACCTCTTATAAGCAGAAAGGATGTTGTAGCCGGGATAATCCCGGCAGGGACAGGTAATGATTTCATTCAGATCCTTGGTTTCCCGAATCGTTTTAAAGATAGTGATTGGGATATCTTCTTTAAAAGAAATGTTATTGAAATGGATGCCGGAACCGTGAACGAAATGATCTTTCTTAACGGGATGGGGCTGGGATTTGATGCG
>DCVC01000367.1:3057-4629 GCA_002328625.1 Bacteroidales bacterium UBA2198 | reverse complement strand
CAGGTTATACTGTCACAGCCGGTGGCTTATCCGGAGCAGTAGAAATATTTTTCAGTTTAGTGAGAGTAAGAACTGGAAGGAAAACCAGAAAGAATCTTCCGGATCTCTGGAATTAATTTGTTCAATGGCCCCGGGGGCAAAATAACCTAATACTCCTGAAAACTGCCAGTGCTTGAAAGGCTGGTAACGAATGAAGAGGTCAAGTTCATCGCCAAGATGATACTTCCCTGATTGAATTTTCATTGTATTCAGTATGGTAACATCATCCGGTACCGGGATATTAAAACGGTTGTATTTCAGCTCAATCCACATTTTATTTTTAAGGGGATTCAACTCANNCCGAATGCAGGATCGAATGTACGGATAACCTCATCATCCTTTCTCCCTCCTGATGCATACGTGTACCTCAGGCTTATTACCGGATTTACCGGAATAGAACTGAACCTGTATCCGGCTTTCAGAAAATAGCCGCAGGCATTAATCTGTTTCCCGTTTTCCTTCCCAAATTCCCGGGTGTAAAGAACATCAAAGATAAAATCCTGACTTTCGGGACTTGCAAGTCTTAACCCGCCCCAGTTCCTGTTGATAGAAAGTGTTTTAATATATTCTGCCGATCCCTGACTTTTATTTGCATAAAATGGTTCAGCATTCAGCCAGTTAGTTAGCTGGAAATGTGCATACAAACCTCCTCCCCAATATTCTGTTTTTGTGAACGGCAATGAAATTTTATAGGGATCATGGATCTTTGTACCACCTCCGAAAATATCTATGAAATTCCCCCCTTTTTTGTACGATATTTTGACTGCATCCCATGTCCAGCGGCCTGTATTACCCCAGTCGCCGGGCCCAAAAATCCTGTAGTCTCCATAAAATATCTTCTGCCGGCCAGCCTTTACCGTAATATTTTTAAAGAGATTCCTGTATTCAAAAAAAAGATCATATATTTCAAAGAATTCTTCCTGTGGATTCATAATATAATATGGTGACAGTGTTCCTGTCTTTCGGACTTTAAAAAGATCGGGATGCCTGCTCTCTCTCAGCGACCAGCCGAATGCCCTGGAATCCTGAACATGTAACCCTGCAGTAATTTTTTCTCCGGAATAAGTAAATCCCGGAATAATTCTCTGGAGCAATATTTTGTCGTTCAGGCTGCCAATTGCTTCAGGCCTGTCATCACCATAGTTTTTTGCATTCATGCCGTTCCATAGTTCAAAACGGTAACGGACCGACAGGTCAAATTTGAATTTATGGGTATCCTGTCCCGAAAGGATCAAATTAAAAAATAAAAAAAGTATAATACTAAGAAGCCGTTTCATTATCTGCTTTTTTGTCCCTGGACAGCAAGAATTTCCATATCGGTTTTGGCAAGAATACTTCTCGATTCGGCCTGATGCGGTACTACTACACATTCTTTTTCCCTGATATCAATCTTATCATTATCAACAGTAATTGTTCCTTCACCTGAAATAAAATAGAACAGAACGTCATTGTCCATCTTGCATGGCGGAATCTGAGCACCTGCTTCCAGTTTCATAACCTGTGCCTTCAGATTATCGGTGATACAGAAAACCA
>DCVC01000367.1:0-2993 GCA_002328625.1 Bacteroidales bacterium UBA2198 | reverse complement strand
GTACCATTCCATCAGATACCCGATCAGAATAAAAAGCGGCAAAGTGATCAGGGTTCGCAAGAGTGAAAATTTCAGACCCAGGAAACCTATTTCGAATGTCAGCATCGGGATTTTAATAGTCGAAAAAGCACCCAGGTAAATAAAGACATTTCTGATTGAACAACCTTTCTTCCATAATATGTACGCAAAGGGGAATGCTCCATATAACGGGCCGGCCTGGAGAGTTGCCAGTAATATTACCAGTCCGGTACCTTTCCATCCTGACTCTTTACCGATATGCTTTTCAATTCTTTCCCGCGGCACCCAGACATCAAACAAGCCTATCAGTATGAACATCAACGGGAGAAACAGTATCATCTCTTTAAAAAACATCCAGAAATTCATTCCTATCTTTTCTCCTGCCGCAAAATCAAACATATATGATAATCCGATCAGGATCAAAAAAACCAATAGGAAAATATATTTCTTCACATTCTTCATAAAAAGAATCCCATAATTAATCCGATCAATAGTGCGGCAGCAAGGCTTATCAGATTTCTGATCAAACTAACTTTCCAGCCGAAAAACTTTGCCTCTACGGGAAGAGTCAGAAATCCTGTCAACATAAGTGTTGTAATGAACACAGCTATTATTGAATATGTAACCCCGCTTTTTACAAGGATACCGCACAGAGGGTAGGCAATAAAGCCGGGTATCAAGGCTACAGATCCGAATAATGCTGCTATGCTCCAGCCGGTAATACCCGACTCTTCACCCATATACTTTACCAATGTCTCCTCAGGTAACAAAAACAATACAATACTGACCAGGGCAAGCATAATAAGCAGAACAGGAAGCAGTTTTAAAAACATCGCAAGTCCCTTTTTTATGCCCATCCATGTTTTCTGACGGCTTGCGATCAGAGATGCAATTATGCAAACTGCCGTAAATATGCTTAGAAGTTTCACAAATTCCTGGTATATTAATTAACAAGCAACGAGCAACATTTCTATTTAACTCCTTTTTGCTGAAGCACTTTTACAAGCTCTTCCTCGGGGAAGAAACCGACATGTCTGAAATACTCTTTTCCGTTCTCATCAAGGAACACCTGAGTCGGAATTGCCTGAATGCCATACTTTTGTGCATAAGGAGCACCAGCTTCAGTCCAGACATCATGGAAGACTACTTTCACATGGGTTCCGTATTTTTCCTCCACTGATTTCATGATAGGCTGCATCTGCTGGCAGGGTATGCAGCGGACAGAGCCAAGCTCTATAAAAGTAACTTTATACTTTGTTTCTGTAGTTACCTGATTTTTATCCATACCAGCCGGTTTTGGCTGTGAGTTACAGCTTATTACAAAAAAAAGGAATGAAATAATTGTCAGAGAGATGGTTTTTTTTAAGAGATTCATAATTTATCTTAATTAAAGGTTATTAATCAGCTTTTCAGCATGTTCATATATATCTTTTATTGGTCGTTCTTTGATCATCTTCCCGAGTTCGACAGATTCTTTCATCTGACCTGGTGTACAGCCAAGTTCAAGAGCCTTCTTAAAATGATAATCCAGGCAGGGGCGGCAACCGCCGGCAATTGATGCCGCGATACCGGCAAGCTCAACTGTCTTTGAATCAAGATACTTATAAATTCCCATATGTTTAATTTTTAAAAGGATCTAACTTACTTATTCTTTCGGCACTCTTTTTTGCGAGGAGTGTAAGAGCATTTTTCCCGCGCGAATTTGGAATTGCTTTCCTGTTCAGAAACTCAAGATTTTCCATTATCGGTCTGAAATCTTTGAAAGGAAATCCTAAAACAGTTTCATTATTACCGATATCTGTTGCATCACGACAGCCATAACATCCCATACTCATATTAAACTTCTGTTCCTTATATGGAATTATTGTTGTATCGACACATGTCGCCTGAAGTATAGCAGTGCTGCTTTCAACACGTTTTCCCCCCTGAATATTGAGATAAGCCAGGGCAATCCACATAAGTTTTTCGGTTTCATCCTCAACTACTACTATATCAGGTTCAATATCTGCAGATTCCAGCGGAAAGAGATATAAAGAATGCAGTCTCCCCTGGTCCAGTTTTGCCATTCCTTCGAACATGGTCCTGCCTGTCTCCTCTTTTTCGACAATTCCAAAACCTTTCAGGCCCTTTCCCGTTTTCAAACCTTCGGGTAATGGTTTAAATCCGAATGCTGCAGCAGCAGCCGGACAGGCAATTACTTCAGCATCCAACATCATATGCTCCCCGTGCCGTGCTCTCATCAGCGCCTGGCAATATCGATATCCTGACAGTCTTTCTGGTCCCTCCGGAATATTATCTTCTTTGAAAAGAAATCTTACACCAACAGGGGAAGAATCCATTCCAAGTATCTCTTTTAAACGGTCGCTTTTTAATCTTAAATCATCCATTTTTTGAGAATTTCTATTTGGTTTCCGTCAACCAGTGTACAAGTGTGTGCCTGGTTGGCATGGTCAGGTTGATTATAAGGCTTGAATATGCTTAATGATTCCTTCAACCTTCTCATCGGTAACCGGTGTGACACCCTTGGTAATACCAAAATCAGTAGTATTCAGGTGAATAAAATCTGTAATACCTGTTTCATTAATGATTTTTTCAGCACAGTTAATGGGACATCCATCCAAAACGATCAGCTTACCTACACCGGCTTTTGACTGTTCTGCGAATTTCTTATCAACCGAGAACCTTGCCAGACAAAGCATTTTTGCCTGTCCTGATTTAATTAGCTTGCGTGCTACTACATCAGAGTATTGACCTGTATTACTGGCACCTGAGCAAGCGACTACTGTTATCGTATTTGATTCCATATTTTTAAGTTTTTTATAAAGCTCCGAATATTAATCCTGTAATTGTAGCCATTACAACTACCAGGCTTACATAAACAACAGTCTTCTGAGTACCAATAACGCTCTTAATAACCAGCATATTTGGCAATGAAAGCGATGGTCCTGCAAGCAGAAGTGCAAGTGCGGGACCTT
>DCVC01000389.1:3325-5472 GCA_002328625.1 Bacteroidales bacterium UBA2198 | reverse complement strand
GTTTTTGATGAATGGGTTGAGAGGGATATAGGTGAAATCAAGATTCAGATATTTGAGGAAGCAGCCAGAACTGCATTTAACCAGGAGCACACACTCTGCATATTCAAGGTTGATTGCGGTGGAGTGCCTGTCGTTGAACATAATGGTGATTTCTATTCATGCGATCATTATGTTAACAGACATCACCTTATAGGCAATATAAATGATGGGTCGGTCGCACAGTTCCTCGACAGTGAAAAACAGAAAGCTTTTGGACAGGCAAAGTCACTTACACTTCCCATTTATTGTATTGAATGTGAGGT
The DNA here is from genome assembly GCA_002328625.1 of Bacteroidales bacterium UBA2198. Lineage (GTDB taxonomy): Bacteria > Bacteroidota > Bacteroidia > Bacteroidales > VadinHA17 > LD21. The sequence continues at coordinate 5,170 of DCVC01000389.1, read as the reverse complement.
CAGATCTATGTGCAACGGGGAGTGTCCTAAGAACAGGTTCATCAGTACTCCCAATGGTGAGCCGGGTTTAAATTACCTCTGCAGCGGCTATAAAATATTCTTCAATCACTGTCGTCCGTTTGTGGAGGCAATAGCCACAGCCTGGAAATGTAAGAATAGTAAAAGGTGCAACTGCTGATACCAGGTTAAAGTTTCTCTTTAAAGAAAGCTATCGTCCGTTCCCAGGCCAGTTTCGCTGCCTGTTCGTTGTACCGGTCAGGATTCGAGTCATTATTAAAGGCGTGAGCGGCCCCTTCATACATGAATATCTGGTACTCTTTGTTATATTTTTTCAGAGCTTCTTCAAAGACCGGAATTCCTGCATTTATTCCCGGGTCATTTCCTGCATAGTGAGCCATTACCGGGGCCTTAATTTTAGCCACGTCTTCAGCAACGGGCTGTCTTCCATAATAGGGAACGGCGGCGTCAAGATCGGGAGAATTAACAGCTACCTGGTTGGTCATTGCTCCGCCCCAGCAGAACCCTGTGCAACCTACCTTCCCCGACGAAAGAGGGTGAGTCTTCAGGTATTTGACAGCTGCAACAAAGTTCTTTGTTGTTTCTTCGCTGTTTAACTTTTTGAAAAGCTCGCCTACATTGCTTACATCGTCGGGGGTGCCTCCAACAGGTGAAAGAGCATCAGGAGCAAGAGCCAGGAAACCCTCTTTGGCCATTCTTCTGGTAACATCCTGTATGTGAGGTACCAGCCCCCTGTTCTCATGTATCACAATGACTGCAGGTATCTTTTTTGCATTTGAGGGCCTTGACAGATAGGCTCTCATATCCCCTGTGAATCCGGGGTACTTGATGAATTCTGAAATCAGATCAGGATCACCCTGATGATTGGAGGCAGCTTTAGCCGAGTTATCTTCCAGCACAGGAAGCAGGGCCATCGCAGCAGCAGTGCTGCCGGTGAACACAGCAAGTTTCCTTAAAAAGGATCTTCGATCGATCCTGCCATGTCTGTAGTCTTTGTAAAGTCCGGTTATGCGTCTGTCCATAGATGTCAGGTTTTAATTAAAAAATAATCAATTCTCATTTAAAACTTGAAATAAACTATTAATTTACGAAAAATTCATCATATAAGCAACAAATAGATCACTTTTCGACTGAAAATAGCAAATATGAAACAGGATATTGAAATTGCACAGCAGGCCAAAATAAGACCTATAGTTGAAATAGCTGAAAAAATGGGTATCCCGGGGGATGATCTGGAGTTATATGGCAAATACAAAGCCAAGATCCCTCTGCATTTTATTGATGAACAAAAGATTAAAAAAGCCCGTCTGATACTTGTTACTGCAATTACTCCAACACCTGCCGGTGAAGGAAAGACAACAACTTCCATAGGTCTGGCACAGGCTCTTAACCGGATTGGAAAGAAAACGACCGTGGTTCTCAGGGAGCCCTCTCTCGGACCTGTTTTTGGGATAAAAGGGGGTGCTGCGGGGGGTGGATACTCACAGGTTATTCCTATGGAAGATATCAATCTGCATTTTACAGGTGATATCTCAGCAGTTGAAAAGGCACACAATCTCCTTGCAGCTCTCATTGACAACAATATCCAGTTAAAGGACGGAAATATTGGAATCGACCCAAGAACAATAGAATGGAAGCGGGTGATGGATATGAATGAAAGATCACTAAGGGATATTGTAATAGGCCTGGGGGGAACAACTGAGGGGGTTCCCCGTCAGTCAGGGTTTAATATCACGGCTGCATCGGAGGTGATGGCAACCTTGTGCATAGCAAAAGACCTGATGGATCTGAAGGAAAGGCTCGGTAATATCTTCATAGGGTACACTT
>DCVC01000389.1:0-3232 GCA_002328625.1 Bacteroidales bacterium UBA2198 | reverse complement strand
GCAGGCTTTGCGAGTGAGCTTGGTGCGGAAAAATTCTTTGATATAAAATCACAGTTCGGGAGCCTGAAAACCAATGCAGTCGTTATTGTTGCAACCTTAAGAGCTCTGAAATACCATGGAGGAACTAAACTTTCATCTCTTCAGAATGAGGATCTTGATTCCCTTCAGAGAGGTTTTGATAACCTCGACAAGCATATTGAAAATATGAAATATTTTGGTTTCCGGCCTGTTGTTGCAATTAACAGGTTTATCTCGGACACGGCGACTGAACTAAACCTTCTTATGCAACATTGCACATCGCGGCATATCAAAGTTGCAATCAATGAATCATGGGAAAAAGGGGGGGAAGGTGCAGTTGATCTTGCAGAAATAATACTTGAGTCAGTTAAAGATTGCCCGGATTGTTTCCGGCCTCTGTATGACCTTTCCTGGCCATTTGAGAAAAAGATCGAAACAATCTGCAAGAAGATGTACGGCGCCGATCATGTGGAATATACGATTAAAGCTAAAAATCAGCTCGACAAAATCGATAAGCTTGGTTTTGGAAACCTGGCGGTTTGCATAGCAAAAACTCAAAAATCGCTTTCGGACGACCCTCTTAAACGAGGCCGCCCGAAAGGATTTACGGTTAAGATAAGGGAGGTTGAACTCTCATCAGGAGCCGGATTCGTTGTCCCGATAGCCGGTACAATAATGCGCATGCCGGGACTGCCGGTAATTCCTTCCGCTGAGAAAATTGATATTGATATTAATGGTAATATATCCGGGCTGTTCTGATGGTAAATGACATATCCGGTGTTATTCTTGCCGGAGGAGACAACAAGCGCTTCAATGGCATCACCAAGTCAAATCTGGTTGTGGAAGGGGAAATAATTATTTCAAGGATGCTTGAAGTAATAAGCAGCATCTTCGATGAAATAATAATAGTTACAAACACACCGGAAGAATTTACTCTGTACACCCGTTACGCGATTGTCAGTGACCTTTTTAAAAATACAGGACCACTTGCCGGAATACATGCAGCAATCAAGGCTTCAAATAAAAAAGCTGTTTTTGTTTTTGCAGGAGATATGCCATATCTTGACAGGGACCTTATTATGAATCAGATAGATCTTTACAGGAAATCCGGAAGCAGGATCCTGGTTCCTAAGATCGCAAATTTTATTGAACCACTGCATGCCATCTACAATAACTCGGTCCTGAATGAAATTGAGAGCTTCCTTACCGAAAACAGTAACCGTGCTGTATGGAGGTTTCTGATAATGGCCGGGGCTGATTATACTCAAATGGATGAAACAACAAGATCAAAAAAAGCCTTTTTAAATATTAATTCCCCTTCCGACATTGATAAACTTTAATGCTCTTCGGGACAAGAGGATTTTTATCTGAAAAGAGCAAAACAACAGGATTGATTCAAGTGATCCCTTTTTTTGTTATTTTTATTACCTGAACCAAACAGAAACAAAATGAAGAAATTGACATTCTATATCGTTTTGATTGGATTAATCTTTTCATCCTGCAAAAGATATAACAAGTATGAGGGCATTGCTTTTACGGAAAATGAACCACGCGACTGGGAGAATCCAGGCATGTTTAACCAGAACAGGGAAGATCCACATGCAACCCTGATAAGTTTTCCAGATGAACTTTCTGCTTTTAAAGGCAATAAAACAAATTCTCCAAATTACCTGTCACTCGATGGAATCTGGAAATTCAACTGGGTAAACACACCCGATGAAAGACCTTACTGGTTCTTTAAGGATGATTATGACACACGCGACTGGGACGATATTGAGGTGCCTTCAAACTGGCAGATGAAAGGGTATGATGTGCCGATCTATGTTAATATAGGATATGGTTTCAGGATCAATCCCCCATATATTCAACACGACTGGAATCCCGTTGGTTCTTATAAAAGAAACTTTATGATACCTGCAGGCTGGAAAAACAAAGAGATCTTTCTTCATTTTGGTGCGGTAAGTTCAGCATTTTATGTATGGGTAAATGAACAGTTTGTCGGCTACAGCCAGGACAGCAAAACACCTGCGGAATTCAACATAACACAGTACCTGAAAAAAGGAAAAAATTCCCTTGCAGTGGAAGTATACCGCTGGTGCGATGGAAGCTATCTTGAGGACCAGGATTTCTGGAGACTCAGCGGAATACAAAGGAGTGTTTTTCTTCATGCACGCCCAACAACATATATAAGTGATTTTTTTGCTGTCGGCGACCTGGAAAATAATTATGCTGATGGCAATCTCAAGCTGAATATTTCATTGAACAGTACTGACAATAAAGCATCTGACTTTGTTGTCGAAGCAGCTCTTTATGATGCTGATCAAAAGATCTATTCTGAGTTAAAAGATGTAAAGCTGACTGATAAGAAAGGAACAGCAAGTTTTGTAAGGAACTTTCCCGGTATTAAAAAGTGGAGTGCTGAGACGCCGGATCTTTATACCCTGATCTTAAACCTGAAAGATAATTATGGAAATATTCTTGAGAGCGTAGGTTCAAAAATAGGATTCAGGAGAGTGGAGATTGTTAATTCACAGCTTCTTGTTAACGGAGTGGCAGTATATCTTAAAGGAACCAATCTCCACGAACATCACGATGTTACAGGTCACGTGGTGGATGAGGCCACACTTCTTAAAGATATCAGGGTAATGAAAAGCAATAATATCAACGCGGTAAGGACTTCGCATTATCCGCAGCAGGAATTATGGTATGAGCTATGTGACAGGTATGGACTTTACCTTATTGATGAGGCCAATATCGAGTCGCATGGTATAGGCTATGACAAGGATATAACACTTGCTGACAAGCCCGAATGGGCTGGTGCTCATTTAGCCCGTATGCAAAGCATGGTTGAGCGCGACAAAAATCATCCTTCAGTTATCATCTGGTCGTTAGGAAATGAGGCAGGCGACGGCCATAATTTTCTGAACGGATATAAATGGATTAAAGAAAGGGACAATACCCGCCCTGTTCAGTATGAAAGAGCGGAACAAAGTACCAATACAACTGAAAGGCATACCGATATCTGGTGCCCGATGTATGCCAGGATTGAACATATTGAAGCCTATGCAAAGGATGCAAAGAATGACCGCCCTCTTATCTTATGCGAATATGTCCACTCAATGGGTAATTCAACAGGAAACCTGCAGGATTACTGGGATGTTATTGAGAAATATCCAAAGCTACAGGGAGGATTTATTTGGGACTGGGTTGACCA
>DCVC01000284.1 GCA_002328625.1 Bacteroidales bacterium UBA2198 | reverse complement strand
CGTGAAAAAATATTCTGGAGAACACCGTACGGACAAAGATATCTGCAATAGGGTCTGTTGACAAAAATCCCGACAATGAGAAGAAGTGAACCAAAGATTATCATCGTATATGGAGCGTCGAGCCTGAAGATGCCTACAAACGGATCGTAACGGCATATGATGAACTGGCTTCCTGTTGCTGCAAAAAGAACGGCAAGACCAAGATAAATAAAAGGTATTGATGCAATAACCGACTCCACTCTTTTAGGCACCCTGATCTTTCTGAACCCTGTAAGTTCCTGAATAGCACCCAGAGGGCAGACGCCCGCACAGAATACACGTCCGAAAAAAAGTGCAAAGATCAGTGGAATGGAAAAGAAAAGAAGTGCTGACAAAGGTATTGCATAATTGTTATTGAAAAGTGCCAGAGAAACATTCTGTACCGATCCTATTGCGCAAATACATCCCTGTCTGTAAAAACCAAAGTAGGCAAGAGAAAAGACAGATAACCAGATTAATCCCTGGCGGGACCTTTTTTTAATTGCAAGCCATGATGCCACACTAAGAGCCAGAATTAGGACAGTAACATCCATATATTCCCACATGGGTCCGCGCTGAGCAGGGTACTGGTACTCCGGGAAAGTGTACCCGCCTTCAAATTCAGGATTGGGAAACCTCTGCTGCTGGGCAAAAAGAACTGAGTGCCAGATTAATAATATGAGCAGAATGACATAAGGAATATATTTGTTCAACTTCTTCAACTTTGAAACTATTTGACCTTTAAACTCTTCAATTCTTCAGCTTTTTAACTCTTTCCTCAAATATGGTTTTTCTGCAGGCACCCTGATTACTGCATCCGATGGGCATTTGCGCGCAATAGCGCAATGGTTGCAATTAACACATAAATCATGCATTATCTGCAAATAGAGTGAGCCATTTCCAAAATCGGCGCAGGCCTTTACACATTTTGAACATCCGTCGCACAGTTTTTCATCAATTGTGTATTCAAAATATGGTTCCTCGACAAACTTCCTTATTATGGCACCTGTAGGGCATAGCTGATTCTCGGCTGCTGTATCAAATGTTTTTGCTCCCTGACGTAAAAATCCGGGACAAAAATCACAATAGCCGCACATTGGAAATGCATTCGTGCATTTAACAGCTGATGGTGTCATAACGCAGGCTGTTTTGCACTGCTCACAGGAAGTGCATTTGTAAGGATCTATCTGCCACACATACCCTTTGGCATCAGTTTTCCTGGCAAGGATAACAGGCAGGGCTAAAACAGGCGCAGCAACGACAAGTCTTCCAGCTGTTTTAACAAAATCACGCCTTGATCCGGTTTTATTCTTTTGTTTTTCCATTGTTAATCAGACAAGTAAGTTGAACAATCTGATTCTCCGGCACATATTCCTTTACCGGGGCAGGATGAACAGTCACTGCCTGCGACAACTCTGTTGCCAATTATTGCTGCAACCAAAGCCAGAAAGCCAAATAACAGGTATCTGATCAAATTATTTAAGAATTCTCCTCTGCTTAAACTTTTCATTTCTTTATAAAAACATATAATTTTGAATCAGCGGGATTGGCTCCGTAAATTGTTTTACCATCAGTAGAAGCGATATCAAGGGGCATTGAAGGCACAAAATTATTCGCCGATGATACAAATTCAATAAATTCACCATTCTTATTTAAGATCTTAATACGGTTTATTCCTTTTTCAGATGTAATGAATCCACCCGGAACCAATGTAAAATGTGATGGATTGCAGCAACCGGCAAAAGCATCAGGTTCAATTCCCTGTTTGCCAAAAGAACTTATTAACATACCATCAGTATTTCTTTTTTCAATTCTTCTATTACCTGGATTTGCTACAAAAAGTGTGTCTTTGTCATCAAGTGCAACATCAAAATAGGGGCTGGGAATAATAAAAGGCACATCTGAAATACCGATCAGTGATTTGACAATTCCGTTTTTATCAAGTATAAATACCACCTTGTTGGCTGCATCTCCAAATGCTACAAATCTTTTATTTGAAGTTAGTGATGTTATTAAGGAATTATTCTCATAGGGCCCCCATTCCTCCAACTGTTCTCCTTTTCCGTTCAGTACAAGTATGATCTCCTGTACTGCAGCATATATTTCGTTTCCTGAATTTGTTAAAGCTGTAACAGGCATTTCGGTATTCATTTCCCACAGCAAGTTAAAATCGGGGTCAACGCACATAATGAAAGATTCTCCCCCCAGAATAATATTGCCATTCTCAGAGACAGTCACAGCATTTAACTGACCTTTTCCGGGTTCAAAGGCCTTTGCAACAATCCACCGGTCATCTGGTGCAGAGGCAGTTGTTAATGGATTGGAAATACTTTTTCTCCCCTCTTTCAGAGTTAAATCAATGACTATATATCCGACAAGAATCAGGAGCAGGAAAATAATTGTTATAGTTGCCCATCTGCTACTCATATCCTAAATTATTGCTGCTGATGTCTAAACATAGCATATTATGTGCGTCTCTCATAATAAGGTATTTTCCGGCGATAGCCATCGGACTCCATGCCTCGATGGCATCCATAACTTTATGACTTGAAACAAGTTCGGCACTTTTTGCTTCAATCCTGTAAAGNNGGTGTTATAAGGTTTGATTTATGATAACAGGCCAGCTGTCTTTTAAGAATGCCTGCATTTTCAGGTAATACTGTCCAGATATAGTCTTCTTTAAATATCGGAGTATGCTGTTCGCTGGCCATGCCCTCTGATGCTTTATGTATCTCGCTTACTGTTACCCTGTAACCCGACTCATCCTTATTAATCTTTATTCTTGCTCCGCCCGCTCCATAGCTGCCAAAAACAGCTATTTCACCGTTCCCGAGGTATAGAGGAGAGGCTACAGTTATGGAAGGACTCCATTCAGTTGTCTTCCACAGAACCTTTCCCATATCATAACCTTCGGCAGAAACACCAACAACGCCACCCAGTGAATTATAAACATACATTTTCTTACCGTGGATTGTCATCGGCATTATTGAAGTGTGAGACATCCTGAGCGAATCAGGATTTGGTGTTTTCCAGAGAATCTCCCCGGTAGCACAATCAACACCAATCATAATTGCTTTCCCTCCCGGGGCAATAATTGCTAAATCGTTATCGATCAAGGGGCATTGGCCGGAGTAAAATTCAGGAGTTATGCGCCCTTTTATTGTTCCCTTAATGCCATACTCTTTTTCGAGATCAATTGACCAAAGGAGGTTGCCATCCATGGGATCCACACACATCACATGGGATCTTGGTCCAATTGTAACAACATATTTTTCAGTGATGGCAGGTATTGTCCTAGAATATCCGTGATTTCTCTTGAACTCAACATTGTACCATCTTCTCCAAAGCTCTGCACCTGAACTAAGTGAAAAGCATCTTAGCATGTCGGCTTTTCTTCTTTCATTATAATCGAGGACATATACTCTTCCATTAAGAACTGCCGGTCCAGCGTATCCTTCACCAAGAGTGACCTGCCAGACAACCGGAGGTCCCGTTTCATCCCAATTCCCTGCAAGCGGTGTCGGATCTTTGCTTATATTGTCAAAATCGGTTCCCCTGAAACGTGGCCAGTTCCCCGGAAGGATTTCATCATCCGGTGTACCATAAATTTCAATAAATTCACCTATTACGACTGAATCTGATAACTCTCTCTGAGGAGGTCTGTCATCCAAACCGGGCAGACGTTCAAATACATTATAGGTAGGAGAGGAAAGAATCCACCAGGAAAAGGCGGCAGTAAAAATGACTACAGCTAAGCTGATAAATATTATGCTATTTCGTTTGTCCAAGGAGATTTTTTATTTAATCATGCTGTATTTTACAAAAATAGTAAAAGTAATAGAAGTAAGCATAATCCTGCAAGGCTTTGTGTATCCTCTTAGCTCTAAATCCAGGGCAAAAAAAGAACTGGCACAGAGAACCCTGAGAAGACTCAGAGACTCAGAGACTCAGAGATCTTGATATCAGATCATTTTGCTTTTATAGAATAAACAGCCAGATAGTTCCCGTGCCTGAGGAACAGTCTTCCCTTATCTATCACAGGGTGAGACCAGTACGGACCATCACCTTTAGTGATCTTAAAAGAGCTTATTAAATCAAATTTTGCGCTGTTTGGTCTTACTAATCCCACATTCCCGTCCTTTTCCTCATAAATATAAAGCAAGCCATCAGCTGCTATAACTGATCCCTTATTGTTCCAGTCAGTGATCCACATGGTTTTGCCAGAGTTCCAGTCAACACAGATCCATCTGCCCTTGGAGTTATTGTCATGAGTGGAGCTGTAAATATAATTTCCAATCATAACCATTCCTCCAACATGAGGATTGATCTCCGGATTTTTCCAGACCAGAGTTGGCTCGCTGCCATCAAAACTAACCTTGATTTTGGCAGCAGTCTGACCGTAACCGTTTGCCGCAAAAAGAAATCCATCGCGGTAAACAGGTGTATGTATGAAGTTTCTGCCTCTTGAGGCATCGTCATTTAATACCGTGAAATTGAACTTCCATATAATCTTACCATTGGCTGCATTAACAGCAATAATATAAGTTGGATTGTGAGTTATTATTGCCTTCACTCCCTTCTCTTCCACAAGCAAAGGATTTACATATTGAGAACCTTCATTCAGGGAAGGAGTTTCCCAAACAATATTCCCGTTGTCGATGTTAAATGCCACCATGGCTGCTTTGTTACCACCCGGTGTTGCTATAACCTTATTATCAACCACAAGAGGTGATTCTGATACCCCAAACCTTGGTACCGGAGCTTCATATTTCTGATAGTAGGGCACCGACCAGGCAAGTTTTCCATCTTTTGTTACACATGCCATCTCCCCCTGTCCGCTAATAAGAAATATTTTACCGTTTACATAGGTTGGAGTGCATCTGGCCTCGGGATAGTTGCTTTTTCCCATATTACCGTATTGAACTTCCCATTTTTTCTTTCCATCCCGGGTAAAAGCGGTAAGTATGTCTTTTTCTCCCTTGCTGCCTGTTACGTATACGGCATCATCTGTAACAGTAACGCTTGAATACCCTGTTCCTATACCTTCAACCTCCCATAGCAGTGAAGGACCCGAAGCAGGCCAGACCTTCAATAATGCAGTTTCATTATATACACCGGTTCTTCCCGGTCCACGCCATCCGTATTGAGGTTGTGCATCAGTGATACAATTACTGATCAGAATAAACAGTATTGCTGAAGTTGCTTTCTTTAATTCTACAATCATATCATTATCATTTTAGTGAAACCGCAATATAAAGAAACCTTCTATGCAAATACAAAAAAGCTTATAATACGCATGATCTGATACTCAGTTTTAAGAATTTTTAACAAGTTAAGGTTCTAACCTGAAAAATTCATAGAATTTTTCACACGAAGTGTTGACGATTGAAAATCAAAATGATACATAATAGCAAGAAAGTAACAAAATGATTTTCAATGTCAAGGTTAACCCTGACAAATAATTGGTTCCCAATTATTTCGTCAGCCCTTCGGGTGATTAATTCATATTCATGAATTAATCAGGCTAAATACAATTAAAAACCGGCTTATTAATATTTTATCCGATCCATATGTGAGAAAGACCTTAAATACTCTCTTTTCGATGTCTGCCAAATCCGGGAGAGCTTCAATATAGTTCCCGGCTCAAATTCTGTATAGGATAAATTCACAAGTATATCCAACTTATGCTAATTCCATAATGAGAATTAATATAATAAACCAAATAAAGTATATTGATTTATATTTTTAAGCTTAAAATGAATATTTCTTTAAGATTATTTGGTTTTTTGCAATTTTATTATTATATTGTTATTTTATATCCAGATTATTTTGTATTTTTGCAAATAATTTTTTGAAATAAATCAATCGATGTGCGGAATAGTAGGTGTATTTGATTTGAAAGTGAATCACATGGAGTTAAGAACCCAGATCCTTAAGATGTCAAAGAAAGTAAGGCACCGGGGTCCTGACTGGTCGGGTATTTTCATTTGTGATAAAGCCATACTGGCTCATGAACGGTTGTCAATAGTTGACCCTCAATCGGGCAGGCAACCTTTGTACAGCAGGGATGGCAACCTCATACTTGCCGTAAACGGTGAAATTTATAATCACCAGGAGATACGGAAAAAGTACGAAAGCTCATATGAATTCCTGACTCACTCCGACTGTGAGGTGATACTGCCTCTTTACCGTGATAAAGGTCCTGATTTTCTTGAAAATATAAACGGCATCTTCGCTTTTGCTTTATATGACAAAGAGAAGGATTGTTATTTTGTTGCAAGGGATCATATTGGTATCAATCCCCTTTATATGGGATGGGATCATTTTGGTAATTTCTATGTTGCTTCGGAGTTGAAAGCACTTGAAGGTGTTTGTAATAAAATTCAGGAGTTTCTCCCGGGTCATTATCTCTACAGCAGGGATGGAGTAATGAAAAAATGGTATAATCGCGACTGGATGAGTTATGAGTCCGTGGAAAAAAATATCACTTCTTTGGACAAACTCAGAGAAGCGCTTGAATCCTCCGTCCACCGTCAGCTGATGTCAGATGTGCCTTATGGTGTTTTGCTTTCGGGTGGACTTGATTCATCAATAGTCTCAGCTGTTGCCAGGAAATTTGCGCCAAAAAGGATTGAATCCGGAGATAAAATTGAGGCATGGTGGCCGCAACTGCACTCATTTGCCGTGGGTCTTACAGGCTCACCCGATCTGGCAGCAGCAAGATTGGTTGCAAATCATATAGGAACAGTTCACCACGAAATCAATTTTTCAATTGAAGAGGGTCTGGATGCGATCCGTGATGTAATTTATCATATCGAAACTTACGATGTTACAACAGTAAGGGCATCAACCCCAATGTATCTTCTTGCCAGAGTAATAAAATCGATGGGGGTGAAGATGGTCCTTTCGGGCGAGGGTGCCGATGAAATATTCGGGGGATATCTCTATTTTCATAAAGCTCCTGACCCTAAATCATTTCATGAGGAAACTGTCAGAAAAATCAGTAAATTAAATCTTTATGATTGCCTAAGGGCTAATAAATCATTGGCTGCATGGGGTGTTGAAGGGCGCGTTCCTTACCTGGACAAAGAATTTATTGATGTTGCCATGAGACTCAATCCCAGGGATAAAATGATAACCAGGGAGCGCATCGAAAAATGGGTTCTCCGAAAAGCATTTGAGGATTACCTTCCTGCCAGTGTCGCCTGGAGACAAAAAGAGCAGTTTAGCGATGGAGTCGGATATAACTGGATTGATACGCTCAGGGCTGTCACTTCAAAAGAGGTCTCAGATGAACATCTGAAAAATGCAAAATATCGGTTCCCGATAAATCCTCCTATGTCGAAGGAAGAATATTTCTACAGGTCAATCTTTTCTGAGCATTTCCCTTCCGATTCAGCAGCTTTATGTGTTCCATCGGTTCCTTCAGTTGCGTGCAGCACTGCTGAAGCCCTGGCATGGGACGCCTCATTCAAAAACATGATAGATCCATCTGGCAGAGCCGTGAAAAACATTCACATAGATTCTTACAAATAAAGCAGGATTTGTCATTTCCCATTAATTATCTTATTTTTAAGGCAGACATCATTTATAATTTCTGCTATGAAAAAAGACGACTGGGATGTTTTTAAGATCATCCTTTACCTTATCCTGTTCCTTTTATTCGGGATCATAATAATCACATGCAAGTCAAAGCCCGGGGAATTTATAATGACTGTAAATGGTCCTCTTAAGACTTCTGAAATGGGATTAACCCTTGAACATGAACACATCCTGGTTGATTTCATCGGTGCCGACAGCATTGACAAATCACGCTGGAACAGCGAGGATGTGATTAATAAAGCCCTTCCTTTTATACTTCAGATAAAAGAGAAGGGTGTAAAGACCTTCATTGAATGTACACCTGCTTACCTTGGCCGTGATCCTGTCATTTTAAAAGATCTGTCAAAGAAAACCGGCATGAATTTTATAACAAATACCGGATATTACGGAGCAAGGAAGAATGTCTTCATACCTAAAAGCTTCTATTCATTAGATGCTTCTGAAATAGCTGAGATCTGGATCGATGAATTTATTAATGGCATTGAAGGAAGCGGAATTAAACCTGGCTTTATCAAAATAGCCGTTGATCCTGCCGATACTCTTTCATCCGAGCACCGGAAAATAATAACATCAGCCGGTCTGGCTCATCTGAAAACAGGACTGGTAATTGCCTCTCATACAGGACCCGATAAACCGGCTTTCGAGCAGATAAGTATTCTGAAAGAGATGGGGATCGATCCGTCTGCTTTTATCTGGATTCATGCCCAGGGGGGTACTGTTGAAGGTAACATAAAGGCTGCAAGGGAGGGTACCTGGATCTCGCTTGATGGTGTAAGAACACGACCCGATCTTGAACCCGGGGCTCCAAACAGCATCGAATGGTACTCCGACAGGATAATAGAGTTGAAAAATAACGGACTTCTTCATAAAGTTCTGATATCCCACGACTCAGGCTGGTACGATCCTGCCCTTCCTGAGGGCGGAACCTTCGACGGATTTACAGATATCTTTGATTCCCTGATTCCCGACCTGAAATCAAAGGGTTTGAATGGTGCTGATATTGAACAAATCATGGTTAAAAACCCTGCTGATGCATATAAAATAAAAATCAGGACTTACTAAGAAGAAAAATACCTTAACTCAACAAATTATAAACCTCAAAAACTGTTTATGAATCCACGGATTCCTGCTGTGATCTGCACATCACTTGCAATCACATCATGCTCACAATCAGGCAAGGAGAAGCCTCTTCCAAATATTGTTTATATCCTGGCTGACGATCTGGGATATGGTGACCTGAGCTGTTATGGCCAGACAAAATTCTCAACCCCTAATATCGACAGGCTTGCCGCGGAGGGTATGCTCTTTACACAGCATTACACAGGATGTACGGTATCGGCGCCATCCCGTTCGTCGCTTATGACCGGGATGCATACAGGACATACTCCGATAAGGGGAAACAAAGAATGGAAGCCTGAAGGACAATGGCCGCTTCCGGCAAATTCCGTTACAATAGCGGAAATTTTAAAGGAAAAGGGGTATATAACCGGAGCTTTTGGCAAATGGGGACTTGGTTTTATTGATACAGAAGGAGATCCAAACAACCAGGGTTTTGATGAATTTTACGGTTTCAACTGCCAGCGGCTGGCTCATAACTACTATCCGTATTACCTTTGGCACAATAAGGAAAAGATATTGCTTCCTGAGAATGAGGGTAAGAAAACAGGTGTTTATGCGCCAGATATTATACAGAAGGCAGCGATTGAATTCATTGAAAATAACCGATATAAGCATTTCTTCCTGTACTATCCGAACATCATTCCTCATGCGGAAATGTTTGCAAGAGAGAAAAACATGGCACTCTTCCGCGGAAAGTTTGACCCGGAAAAATCATTTATCGGGGTAGATGATGGTCCCACCTACAGGCAAGGACCCTATGGATCACAACCTGAAGGGCATGCTGCATTTGCAGCAATGATAAAACACCTCGACGATTACGTGGGAGAGATTTTGGATAAACTTAAAGAACTGGATCTTGAGAAGAATACAATTGTACTCTTTGCTTCAGATAACGGTCCACACCTTGAAGGGGGAGCCGATCCTGACTATTTCAAAAGCAGTGGCAACCTGAGAGGTTATAAGCGTGATCTTTATGAGGGTGGTATAAGAACTCCGATGCTCGCCCGCTGGCCGGGAATTATCAAACCCGGATCAGTTTCGGATCATGTGTCAGCATTCTGGGATATTCTGCCTACACTTGCTGAAGTAGCAGGCGCTGACATCCCCGATAATATTGATGGAATATCTCTATTATCAGAACTAAAGGGCAAAAAGCAGAAAAAACATGAATATCTTTACTGGGAGTTCCACGAACAGGGAGGAAAAATGGCTGTCAGAATGGGAAACTGGAAAGCTGTGAAAAGAGATATTAACAAAGATCCGCAGGGTGTAACAGAACTATATGATTTATCTGCAGATCCGGGAGAAAAAAACGACCTGGCAGCCTCCAATCCGGAAATCATGAAAAGATTGGAAGAGATTATGGAGGAGGCCCATACACCTTCAGAGATATTTCCTTTCATACATGGAAAAAAAATTGAATGAAAACCTCAAAAAGCCATATTCTAAAAAGCAGCATCGGATTGCTTTCCATGGGATTGATGCATACGGCATGTACTCAAGAAACAGAAATTCCCAATATCATAATAATCTTTGCCGATGATCTGGGCTATGGAGATCTGGGTTGTTATGGGGCAACTCAGTACAGCACACCAAATATTGATCAGATGGCTGTAAAAGGCATGAGGTTCACGAATTTCTATGTGGCACAGGCAGTCAGCAGCGCTTCACGGGCAGGATTGATGACCGGCTGTTATTCCAGTCGTGTGGGTATTTCCGGTGCACTTATGCCATACGACAGCATTGGGATCGACTCCGGGGAAGAGCTGATACCTGAATTGCTCGTAAGAAAGGGATATCGGAACTGTATTGTCGGAAAGTGGCATCTGGGGCACCACCATCCTTTCCTGCCGCTTCAGAACGGATTCCATGAATATTTAGGACTGCCTTATTCCAACGATATGTGGCCTGTCGATTTTGATGGTCTGCCTGCCTCGAAAGACAAAGCTGCCAATAAGCTGGTCTACCCCCGGCTTCCCTTGATAAAAGGGAATGAAAAGATCAGGGAAATAAAAACTCTTGATGATCAGGCAGAACTGACAACGGTCTACACTGAATATGCAGTCGATTTCATAAACCGGAACAGTAAAAATCCTTTCTTTCTTTATCTTGCCCATTCGATGCCTCATGTTCCTCTTGCCGTTTCGGAAAAATTTAAAGGTAAAAGCAGGCAGGGTTTATACGGTGACGTTATTATGGAGATAGACTGGTCGGTGGGTGAGATCATGAAAGCTCTTGAAAAGAATGGTCTTTCCAGAAACACACTGGTGATATTTACTTCAGATAACGGGCCATGGCTCAATTTCGGCAACCATGCCGGTTCGACTGGCGGATTGCGTGAGGGCAAAGGATGCAGCTGGGAAGGAGGTCAGAGAGTGCCCTGCATTATGTCGTGGCCGGAAAGGATACCATCCGGGATAATATGCAACAATATCTCCTCAACAATTGATATTCTTCCGACTTTATGTTCAATTACAGGAGCTGACCTGCCTGTTAAGAAAATTGACGGGGTTAACATACGTCCTCTGCTTGAAGGAAAATTTGATGCCGATCCAAGAAATGTATTCCATTATTTCTACAGGAAAAACAGCCTGGAGAATATAAGAAAGGATGAATGGAAGCTTGTGCTTCCGCATACTTACAGGTCGTATGAGGGAAAACTGCCGGGTAATGATGGCTGGCCGGGCCACTATTCAAGTGGAAAAACAGATTACGAACTCTATGATCTCCGCAGGGACCCGGGAGAGAGATATGATGTTAAGGAATTGTATCCTGACGTTGTTGAAGAACTTAAAAAGCTTGCAGATGAAATGAGGCAGGATCTTGGTGATGAAAATCTCCAGATGCCTGGTATCGGTGCACGCAAATCCGGATCAATCAGGAAGACGACTCAATAGGAGCACGGAGAATACAACCTCTGTGTATCTCTGTAGAAGCTCTGTGAAACTCTGTTTAACAAATAATTCAATGCAAAATGATAGATTTAAAACCTGTATTCGGAATCGGTATCGCTTCTCTGCTGGCATTTCAGGGAAACGCACAGCAAGCACAGAAACGACTTAACATTCTCTGGATCTCAACAGAAGATATGAGTCCTCATCTAGGCTGTTATGGCGACAAAGTTGCGAAAACACCGAATATCGATAAGCTCGCCTCACAGGGTATCCGTTACACAAATGTTTTCACTTCCGCTGCGATAAGTGCTCCATGCCGGGCGGGAATGATCACAGGTATGTACCAGACCTCGATAGGTTGTATGCATATGAGAACCACATCCTACAGGAGATCGGTTGATAACCCGATTGAATTCACTGCCGTTCCGCCACATTATGTAAAAGCTTTTACTGAATACATGAGGGTTGCCGGTTATTATTGCACAAATAATTCCAAGACCGACTACCAGTTTGCAAAAGATCCTGTACCTGCCAGCATCTGGGATGAATGCAGCAGAAATGCACACTATAAAAACCGCACGGATAAAAGTCAGCCATTCTTTGCCGTTTTTAACCATACCGGCACACATGAGAGCCAGAACTGGAATATCACCAATATTAAAACTGATCCGAAAAAAGTGGTTGTACCTCCCTATTATCCGGATAATGAGGTCATCAGAGCCAATCTTGCAAAGATGTATGATAACATTGCCAGACTCGACTCTGTGGTCGGGGTTTTAATTTCTGAGCTGGAAAGGGAGGGAGAGCTTGACAACACTATTATTTTTTTCTGGGG
>DCVC01000226.1 GCA_002328625.1 Bacteroidales bacterium UBA2198 | reverse complement strand
CTGCCGTGTCTTACTGATTATGAGGTGTCTATTCCTCCGGGAGGAAAAACAGATGCACTGGTTGAGACTGTAATTACATGGAACTTCAATAACAGGGAATTCAGGACCAAGGGACTGGATGCTGATCAGACTGAATCAGCAATTAAAGCAACAGAGAAAATGCTGAACATATTGGAAGGATTTCAGGAAAAGGAGAATAAATATATTTCCGCTGAATTTTAACCGGTTTTTAAGAATTATTTGTTAATGACCAATAATAAAACTAACCCCAGCTTATGAGTAAATCGTACAATATTGCAGTTATTCCGGGTGATGGCACAGGACCGGAAGTTGTCAGGGAAGGGAAAAAAGTTCTTACTGCAGCTGCTTCAAAGTTTGATTTCGGGCTTAATTTTGAAGAGTTTGATTTTGGAGGAGAACGCTATCTGAGAACAGGTGAGGTTCTTCCTGATTCTGCAATTGATGAGCTAAAAAAAATTGATTCTATCTTCCTGGGGGCAATCGGTCATCCCGATGTTAAGCCCGGTATCCTTGAAAAAGGAATTTTACTCAGACTCCGCTTTGAACTGGATCAATATATTAACCTTCGCCCTGTTAAATTATATCCTGGTGTGGAGACCCCTTTAAAGAACAAAGGACCGGAACATATTGATTATGTTGTTGTAAGGGAAAACACCGGAGACGTTTATACAGGAAGTGGCGGAGTAACCATGAAGGGGACTCCCAACGAAGTGGCAATGCAAAATATGGTTTATAACCGCTTCCAGGTGGAACGATGCCTGAGGTACGCTTTTGAATACACAAGAAAAAGGGACAGGAAGAAGACTCTTGCACTCTGCGGAAAAACAAATGTCCTGACTTTTGTTTTTGATCTCTGGGAAAGAGCATTCCATGAGATCGGTAAAACCGATTATCCTGATATCACCCGTGAATATTACCATGTTGATGCAACATGCATGTGGATGATAAAAAATCCTGAATGGTTTGATGTAATAGTAACCACCAACATGTTTGGTGATATAATAACTGATCTGGGTGCGATTACACAGGGGGGTATGGGCATTGCTGCAGGCGGCAATATCAATCCTGAAGGTGTCTCGATGTTTGAGCCTATCGGTGGATCTGCACCAAAATACACAGGAAAGAACATTATTAACCCACTGGCTTCCATCTCGTGTGGAGCAATGATGCTCGCGCATCTTGGCGAGGATAAGGCTGCCCGATCAATTGAAAATGCGATAATGGATGTAACAGCAAATAAACTTAAAGATATGGGAGCCGGCCGTATGGGATATTCAACCTCCGAAGTAGGTGATCTTGTGGCAGAGAGAATTTAATACTAAAGAAGGGAATTGTTCAAATCATATTTTGGGCGGAATTAATTTATACATTACCGGTGTAACCAGCCGGGCCAATAATGTTGAAGTAATAAGACCTCCTATAATCACCCACCCAAGAGGAGAATTCATACTTGATTTGCTCAGGGCAATAGGAAGCAATCCTCCAATAGTTGTCATGGTGGTTAACAAAACAGGAAGAAACCGGATCTCACCTGCCCGTATTATCGCCTCATTGATGGAGGTACCCTGCCGTCGCAACTGGTTAGTGAAATCAACAAGCAATATGGAATTCTTGATCTCTATTCCCATAAGGGCAACAAAACCTACCGCGGCAGAAAAAGACAATGTATAACCTGTCATAAAAAGCATTAATATTCCTCCCATAATCCCCAGTGGTATCACCGTCAAAACAATCAGTGTGCTCCGGAATGTCCTGAATTCCAGGATCAGAATGGCAAATATCCCAAAGATTGCTATGAGTATTGCCGAACCTACGCCGGCAAAGCTCTCCTTACGGCTTTCAATCTCTCCTGACGGGATAATACTGTATCGATCAGGTAATTTAATTAATGCAAGTTTCTTTATAATTGCCTTTGTGACCTTGTCCGTATTATATCCCGATTTTACAAATGAAGATACTGTAACTGACCTTTCCTTATCATAATGCTGAATCAGGGTGGGAGAACTTTCAAAGCGGATCGTTGAAAGCTGTGTTAATGGTATTTGAGTTCCTGTAAGTGACGAGACGTAGATATTATCAAGCGCTTCAGGAGTGTTTGATTTTGTTTTTGGCAGCTTCACATTTATTGGATATTCTTTTCCGTCGATCTCTCTGTATTTCCCTGCGTTCATCCCTGCCAGTGAAAGTCGTACGGTCTTATCTATCTCAACAGCAGGCACACCTAAAATGCCCGCTTTCTCATTGTTAATTTCGATCTTTAAACTTATAAGCGATTCCTTTAATGGGTTCTTTATATAGTTAGTGCCTGGCATCGATTTCATGACACTCTCAATCCTTCCTGCCAGAGCCTGAAGTGTGTCAAGATTATCTCCAACGACCCTCATCGCTATCGGTGCATCGATTGGTATACCATTCTCAAATTCATATACATAAATCTTCGCCTTCATATACTGATTTAATGTATCCCTGAGTTCTTCCAGAAACCTGGTAATTGCCACCTGCGATTTCAGCTTAAGTTCACTGAGCAATTCTCCCAGGTTTGTTTGTTCACTTTTCTGGTACAGATTGTAATAAATCATCGGATTCCCTTTTCCGATATTTGACATGTAATAATTGATCTCAGGTCTCTGACTGACAACTGACTCCACATACCGGACAGCTTCATCGGTTTCCCATAATGTACTTCCCTTAGGGGTTTCGATTGTTATCAGGAATTGTTTCATCCCGGCTTTTGGGAAAAGGCTGAACCCTATAACCGGAACCAGTGCCAGTGAGGCCAGGAAAAAAGCAGCAGCAAGGAATAATGTCCTTGAAGGATGCAATAATGACCAGTGCAAAGCTCTTGAATAAGTAAAGTCAATACCTCTGTTGAATGCCTGTAATACTATATTGCCACGAGGATCCACATCCCCCTTGAGAAACAGACTTGAGATGAAGGGTATTATAGTCAGGGCCACCAGAATAGAACCCAAAATAATGAAAACTACAGTAACAGGCAAAACTCTTATATATTTACCAGCCATCCCGGGTAAAAACAATAATGGTAAAAAAGCAAAAATAAGAGTGGCAGTACAACCAATCACGGCAGGACCAATTTGCCTGGTAGCTCCGACAGCAGCTTCAGATGGCTTATGACCCTCCCTTATCCATCGCGATATGTTCTCTACCACAACTATTGAATCATCAACCAGCAGACCAAGAGCGATAACACTGCCTGCTATACTTAACTGGTTAATGCTGAAACCGGTAAAATAAAGGCCTGTTAATCCGATCATGAGCGACAAAGGAATGGCGACCATCACTATTCCCGATGCTCTGAAACCGAGTGGCATAAGGGTTATTAAAACCAGCAAAATAGCAAATATGAAATCGAACTGCAGCTTGCGTAATTTATTCGTAACATTTTTTGCCTGGTCAAATCCTCTTTCAAGTGTTATACCGGAAGGAAGGGTTTTTTCAAACTCATCAAATTTCTTATAGATCTGGTTGCGGGTGTCATGAATATTTTGCATACTCTTCATACTCGCAATTATAAATACGGCTTTTTTGCCATTATACCTTCCGAAATAACGCATATCTTCATAGTCCCATCCAATGGTTGCCACATCTTTAAGGTAAACAATCCTCCCCTGACTGGAATTTATAATTGTATGCTTAACTTCTTCAAGGCTTTGATAACTTCCGCTGGTTTTTATGTTGAATTTCTTTGGCCCTATCTCCACGCTGCCGCCGGGGATGTTGGTATTCTCACTTTGTATAGCACCAAGTATCTGATTTAAAGATACACGCAGCTGTGACAGTCTTTGAAGATCGATTGAAATACGTAACTCTCTTTCAGGGTATGCAAGAACTTCAGCTTTTTTAATTGAAGGAATGGATGCTATCTTGTCTCTGATCGCATCGGCCGATCTCTTCAGGTCGCTATAGGAATGAGGTTCTGAAACCAGGGCACTCTGGATGATATTTGTATTACCTGCAGATATTTTAACAGCTTCGATACTGAACAAATCAGCAGGCATAGACGTCCGGGCTATATTAATCTGCCGTGATACTTCATCGAATTTCTTCTCGGGATCGCTGCTGGCTGAAAACTCTATTACTATTGCTGCCACTCCATCTTTTATGGTACTCTTTACGGATCTGATATCTTCCAGTTCACTGATACTCTCCTCAACTTTATCCACCACCAGTTGTTCAAGATCTATCGGAGAAGCTCCCGGATAGATGGCAAAAACAGGTATAATCGGAATAGGAAATTCAGGATCTTCTGACCTGGGAATGGATAAATAAGAGTATATACCCAACCCGATCAATAACAGAAATACAACAATTGTAAACTGGTAATTCTTGATGGTTATCTCGGTAATTTTCATAATTAGGCTGCATTAGGATTTCCAGATAAAGGCAGTCTTATCTGACTATTATAACACGCTCTCCATCAGTAAGGTAGGGAGCACCTTCAGTTACAACCTCTGTGATATTCTCAAGTCCCGACGAAACAGCTACTGTTGAACCAATAAAACCTGCTATGCTGATCTTTGTCTTCTTTACCGCTGAAGAGTCGGTTACTATATAAATATATCCGGTATTGCCGTTTGCTTCCACCACCGCTTCCACAGGAACACGGAATAACATTTCTGCTTTTGACGGATAGATTTCAAGCTTTGCAACAAAACCTGATGCAAGCCTGAAATTTGAAGGGATAAGATCGAACTCAATCTCGTAGGTCCCGGTATTTGGATTTGCTGCCTCTCCTATCCTGTTAACAACCGCAAAAAAGCCAATACCTGGATAAGCATCAAAAGATACCCTGGCAGTATCACCAATGGAAACCGACACAAAATCCTTGTCAGGAAGCCCTGTCTTAATCTTCCAGTTTCTACCTGAGGTTCCGAAAAGAAATACAGGGTAACCGGGAGCAATGATCTCATTTGATTCAACAAGCTTTTTCAGAATAACACCATTTTC
>DCVC01000200.1 GCA_002328625.1 Bacteroidales bacterium UBA2198 | reverse complement strand
TTTATAGAAGCTGGCCGAGTTCAGATTTGAGTACACATCTTCCTCTAGAAAATCTTCCATGCATGATGATATAGTAAACATCATCAGGAATGCTAATAAAATATATTTTAATGTTTTCATATTCAGTATATTAAAGTAATTTATGAATTAATTATAAACCTATCTGGATACCAAACATGAAGCTCCTTGTTGCCGGAAATGAATTAAGGTCCATCCCGCGCTGCCATGAACTCTGGCCTGTGGAATTCACCTCAGGATCATATCCCGGGTAGTCAGTAAAAGTGTACAGGTTAGAAATGTTAATATAAACCTGGGCATTTCTTAGAAAACTCAGGAATGACACATTTGAAGTCGGAATGTTATATGTTAGCCTTACATTCTTAATCCTTACATAGCTTCCGTCGAAAATCTTATCTTTATCGGTCCAGTTATAACCAGCTCCCATTCTGGGTATATCAGTATGAGTATTCGTTGGAGTCCACCTGTTCCACATCCAGGCAGCAAGATTGCCATTAGCCATTGTTACATCTGAAGCATGGACGAATGTCGGGCAGTTTATATCATTGCCCTGAGATCCATTGACAAATATGCTAAGCTGAAAGTTCTTATAACTGAAGTCGTTTGTAACTCCGAATATAAAATCAGGATTAGGGTCGCCTGCAATAGCCAGGTCAGCCCCATTGAAGACACCATTCCCGTCAACATCTATATACCTGGCATCTCCAGGAACGGCTCCGGGTTGGATTGGATTTCCCTGTGAATTAACATAGGCATCAACCTCGGCCTGATCGGCGAAAACTCCATCATAAATCGTTCGCCGCCATACACCTACGGGCAGACCAACATCTATCCAAACTTTACCGCCGTGTTTATCAAGGTCATTGGGTGCTACCAGATAGAAGCCGCTTCTGCCTCCGAGATCAAGAATCTTATTCCTGTTGAATGAGATGTTTCCGTTTATTTTCCACTGGAATGGGCCTTTGAAAACATCATAATTTAAAGTGAATTCCAGACCCTTGTTTTCAAGAGTACCAATGTTTTGAGGAGGCAGGTTAAAGCCCAGCATTGGAGGGTTAAAGCCGGATGTACCCGGAATATTGGCGGCTAATAACAGATCGGTTGTCTTTTTATAATATGCGTCAATCATAAAATTCAGACGATCATCCATAAATCCAAATTCCAGACCACCGTCGTACTGCAGAGTTGTTTCCCAGGTAAGATCAGTATTTGGAAGTCTGAATAGACCAACTCCGGGGCTGAGGTATCCTTCTCCAAAAGTGTAATTCTGTATGCTGAGCAGCCCCTGCGACTGATATAGTCCGATTTCAGAGTTGCCGGTGGTTCCTACAGTGAGTCTGAGTTTAAGATTGCTGAATAAGTTGAGGTTTTCTATAAATGGTTCTTTTGATGCTTTCCAGGCAACTGCGGCAGAAGGGAAGAAAGCCCACCTGTTATTCGCACCAAATTTGGAAGAACCGTCTGCTCTCCCTGTTAATGTAAGTAAGTATTTATCCCTCAGGTTATAGTTTATACGGCCTATCCAGGAAGCCATAGACCATTTATACTTACCGGAATAGGAAGCATCCGATTGTCTTGCCCCTGCTGACATATTATCGTCCTGGAACAAGTCACTGGGAAACTGGGCAGAAGAAGTTGAAAAACTTTCTCCGGTTTCTTGCTGAAGCGTAAAGCCTGCTACCACGTTGATCTTATGACTACCAAAGGTTTTATCATAAGTAAGAATATTCTCATTCAGCCATGATGTAACTGAGTTTGTACTCTTTCCTGCCAGTCCATTATCCAGGGAGCCGGTGAAGGTTGTTCTCGGAAAGTAACGGTTTCGTGCTATCCCATAAATATCAGTACCTAAGCTTACTTTTAGTGACAATCCTTCCATAATATTTATTGTACCAAAAATATTTCCCAGGGCCCGGTTATTGTTAAGCCGGTTCTTAGCATATAAGGCATATGCTACAGGATTTCCTCTCAAAGTCTTTACACCTGCCAGAACATTAAGATTACCGTTTTCATCATACGGGGCAAATACCGGCCAGGCTTTGATAGCAGCAGATATTGTCCCCCCATTGTTCCATTGCATACCTGTCTCAGAACCGGAATTGTTTGAAACACTGTAGCTATAAGTCAGGCTGCTGCCTATAGAAAACCATTTTGTTACTTTTGAATCAAGATTCATCCTTATGGATGTTCTTGAATAATCACCTCCGATAACGATACCATTATGTTTTAACCGGTTAATTGAAAGCGCATATTGAGTATTTGTACTTCCTCCGGATAAGTTGAGCTGGTGGTTCATCATATTACCAGTTCTCAGGACTGCATCCTGCCAGTCTGTTGAGGGAATAGTACCGCCCGCCGGGTTGTATTTTGAAATATATTCTTCAGGTTTGCCGAAATAAAGCCCATCTTTTGTTGTTCCGATAAATTCCAAAGGCTTTCCCCTTGCCTGGTTTTGTTCATTATATAGAACAGCAAACTGGTAAGCATCGAGAAGTTCAATTTTGTTAGAGATATTCTCAAATCCATAATAGGCTGAATAGTCAACTTTCGGTGCACCGACTGAGCCTCTTTTAGTTGTGATCAGCACAACACCGTTGGCTCCTCTTGCTCCATAAATGGCTGTAGATGAACCATCTTTAAGCACTTCAATCCTTTCAATATCTCCGGGATTAATTCCTGCCAGCAGGTTCATCTGGGGCATTACTCCATCTAAAGATCCGCTGGTCATTATCTGGTTGTTATTTGAAAACACGGGTACCCCGTCAATAACATACAAGGGTTCAGTGCTTGAGTTAATAGAGTTTCCGCCCCGAATTCTGACAGTAAGTCCGCCTCCGGGGGCATGCGATGCCTGGGTAACTTGAACCCCTGCCAGCCTTCCTCCCATCGATTGCTCCATGGAAATCATGGGTATAGACTGAAGTTCTTTTGGACTTATTGAGACTACTGAACCGGTAAGGTCACTCCTTTTCATTGTACCATATCCGACAACCACCACTTCATCAAGCCCAAAGACATCTTGATCCAGTGACACATCAATAACTGTCTGGTCACCTACCCTGACCTCTTTTGTCCTCATCCCGATAAATGAAATTTCAAGCGTGGTCCCCGGCCGGACTTCAAGTGAGTATTCGCCGTTTATGTCACTCTGAACACCGCTGGTAGTTCCTTTTACAACAATATTAACCCCCGGCAAGGGTGTTTTGTCAGCAGCACTCGTAATTGTTCCGCTTATTTTTATCTGTGCAAATGACATCTGCCAGATAAAAACACCCAGAAAGAAAAGTAAAACACTTTTCTTCCGGTAAATTGAGAGTTTAAAGCATTCTTTTCTCATATAAAATAATTTAGGTTAGAAAGATTTCAATTCCTTGATATAATTGGTTATTAAAATTCTCAGACTTTCTTTTTAATTATATAAGGAAAAGCATGCCGGCGATAATAAATAGAACCAGAAGCAAAAAAATAATTATTTCCCATACCTTCAATCTTTTATGATCACCATCTGTCTTTTCCCTGATATCATCATATTTTAGCATACTGCATTTTTAGTAAAATTAGATTGATGATTCTGAATTAAAAGACATTTTTGTTTCAGATTCAACAACTGACGTTTCACTATCAATTATGTGTCAGTTTATAAAAATTATGTATCAGGGAAATTTTGGACAGATAAAATTCCAAACAGAAATAAATCTGTTATAATATTGGTAA
>DCVC01000319.1 GCA_002328625.1 Bacteroidales bacterium UBA2198 | reverse complement strand
CCGTCGGCAAGTATTATTGTTTTGGAAGACATATGTACTATTATTTGGTTTTTACCACTAATTTTGTGTTTCAATGTTTCAATGTTTCATTGTTTCAGGGTTTCAGGGTTTCAGGGTTTCAGGGTTTCAATGTTTCAATACTGACCGGAGACTAAGGTAAATTTACACTATTTTCTTAAATACCCTTTATATCATTTTTAACCTTCAGTTATTGAGTATTACCTATCGAAGAAACAGTTGCTGAAATTCCGTGGTTTACAGATATTTAGTATAACGATTTGTTAACTAAGCGATTAATATTAATTAAATAGCTTTATGAACGACATAATAATTATTTTTTTGTGTTACCCTGTGTCTTATGATCAGATTTAATTTTCTTTTAATTCATTTTTAATTGCTGGTTAATATTCATGATTTAGTATTGCCATAGATGACCTGATTAAACACACTAAAGTATAAACACCTGATCTCTAATACAAAATTTTTACATACCCGGGATTTGGTTTTTAAGAATAAATGCGTAAATTTGGTTTAACAAATTTTAACTTTTGATAACCTTCTTTTTGTAACGTTCATTGAAAATAAAACTAACCCTGAAACTAATCCTAATGCCTATGGAAAGAACTACCTGATCGCACCTAATCTTATGGGAGTTCTATTTTTCTCCCGGACCTAAAACCTAATTAAGTTACCTAGTAACTACTTTCTTAATTCATTTAATCAACTAACCTTAAAAGTATGACTAAACAAATCATGCGGATTTTATCTTTTCTGGCAGTTCACAAGCTGAAAACTGCCATGAAACTTGTGATAATCCTTATTTTGCTTGGCACATTCCTGCCCTTTGTTGCAGGAGGCAATTCAGATGGCACGCTTGTCTCATCAGATGAAATGCAGCAAAGAAGAGTAACAGGAAAGATTACCGATGCTGACGGCGAACCGCTGGTCGGAGTAAACATCCTTGAAAAAGGCACTATAAATGGTGCTATTTCAGATGCGGGAGGTAATTTTGCCATCAATGTTGCTTCGGCAAGTTCTGTACTTACTTTCTCATTTATCGGATTTGTTACCCAGGAGGCAACTGTCGGATCGCAGACAACTATTAACATTGTTCTCAGGCAGCTGGTTTCAGCTCTCGACGAAATTATTGTTGTGGGGTACTCAACCCAGGCAAGGAAGTCTCTTACTGGTTCTGTATCGACTGTTAACGCAGCGGTTATTGCGGAAAGTGCCGCAGTTAATCCGTTACAGCGTATCCAGGGTAAAGTGGCCGGTGTAACCATTATGAACCAGCACACCCCCGGTGAAGGCGCAACTATCCGTATCCGCGGGATGACCACGATCAACGACGCCAGCCCTCTTTATGTAGTGGATGGCGTGCCGGGTGGTACTTACTCCCCCAACGATGTCGAGTCAATAACCATCCTGAAAGATGCCGCTGCCCAGTCAATCTATGGGGCGAGGGCTGCCAACGGAGTTGTCCTCATCACAACCAAGTCGGGCCGGAAAAACCAGAAGGTGTCACTTAATGTGAATGTAAGGCAGGGTATAACAACACCCGGGAAATTTTACGATCTGCTGAATTCCCAGGAATGGGCCGAAATGAAGTGGCTCGAAGCAAAAAATGCCAAAGCTGTAAATTACAGCCATGCTCAGTTCGGCAATGGGGCGACACCGGTAATCCCTTATTATATTTTCCCGACAGCAGCTCCTCTGGGTGATCCCCGTGCCGACATGTCATTATATGACAATAAGCTGGCAGTTGAGGACGGAACCGACACATACCTTATTACCAGATCAAGTCCGGGTACCGACTGGTTTGGGGAATCAACACGGAATGCTTCATTTAAAGAGTATACCATCGATATTGCAGGTGGTTCACAAAATACGACATATGCATTCCTGCTCGGTTACACCAAGGAAGATGGCATCTTCAAATGGACAGGTTTTGACAGGTACAGCTTCCGGACCAACATTACCACATCGCCTGCAACATGGGTCGATCTGGGGACAAATATCGGGGTACAGTATTATGACGATCACGGGCACCAGGGAGATAATTCGGAATCATCAATGGTTTCATGGTCCTACAGGCTGCCTCCGCTGATCCCTGTCTTTGATGAATCAGGAACAACCTATGCCGGATCAAGACCGACACAAATGGGTAACGCCCAGAATCCGGTATTCCTGCTTGACAAGAACCAGTACGATCATGCAAGGCAGATGACCGTGAGCGGTAACGCCTTTATCAAATTCAATATTCTTAAAGGCCTCTCAGTTAAAACCCTTATCGGGATTAACCAATACGGACGACGTGACAGAGATATCAATTATGTTGAAGTTGCTGCTGCTGAGAGGGGTACTTATGATTACTATGGTGTAAATGCCAGGTTCGGACTTAACTGGACATGGACAAATACACTTGAGTATTCGTTAATCACAGGTCAGCACAACTTTAAGGCTATTGCAGGATCTGAAGCATATAATGACGATTACTGGTATATGGCGGGGAACAGATCAGAGTTCCCATTTAAAGATGTTAACTACCTGACCCTTAATACCGGCCTGCGGAGTATTGCAAACTCCGATTCGTATAGTCAATACAGCTTGTTCTCTCTGTTCGGCCGGTTGAATTATACCTTCTCCGACAAATATTTGTTGGAAGCAGTGGTGCGTCGTGATGGATCTTCCCGTTTCGGAAATACAAAATATGGTATCTTCCCTGCCTTCTCCGTTGGATGGAGAATATCCGAGGAGACATTCATGGCCTCAGCAAAATCGTGGCTGAACGAATTGAAACTGCGTGCAGGATATGGTGTAGTGGGTAATGACCGAATGGGTAATTACAATCCATATACACAGTTTGCCTATCATGAAGCCAACGCAAGTTATGGTATGAGCGGCTCCAACTCAGCCGTCTCTACCGGATTTTCTCAGTCCACTTTCGGGAATGTTGATGTAAAATGGGAGACAACCACAACCACCAATGTCGGTATTGATGCAACCCTGCTGAAAAACTTTACCCTTACCCTTGATATCTGGCAGCGTAATACGAAAGATATGCTCTACCCGAAACAATTGCCGTTGGTTCTTGGTACAGCTACAAGGCCATCCATCAACATCGGTTCAATGAAAAACACAGGTTTCGATTTCGAGCTTGGATACAGTAACAGCGCACTGAACGGGGATCTCACCTATAACGCAGGATTGGTGCTGTCTCATTATAAAAATGAGCTAACCAAACTTACCGATGTAGAGACAGACTTCTACCAGGGAAGCGCTTTCCGTGAGAAGCCATATACAAGGACACAGACCGGCAGGGCATTCCCGGAATTCTTCGGGTATATTGTTGAAGGATTCTTCCAGTCGGATGAAGAGGCTGCAGCATGGCCAAAAGCTTTCGGATCAACCGGAACATATAACAAGGCAGGGCATTTCAAATACAGGGATGTTGACAAAAACGGATACATCGATGCCGCCGACCGCACATACATCGGATCGCCTCATCCTGATTTCACTGCAGGACTTAGCCTGAGTGCTAACTATAAGGGATTAAGTGTGTCCACAACCTTCTATGCATCTGTAGGCAACGATTTGGTGAATTATGTAAGCCGGTTTATTGATTACACCCAGTTCGAATCGGGAAAAAGTAAGAGGAGGCTCTATGAATCATGGGGTAGCCCTCACCTGAGCAGCAATCTGGATGCCACCATGCCGATCATTTATGATAACGACACCCCTCATCAGGAACCCTCTACTGCTTTCGTGGAAGATGCTTCATTCCTCCGTATGAAATCACTGAGGATAGGATACGATTTCAACAGGATCCTGAAAAACAGGTTCAGCAGTCTTCAGCTTTACTTCCAGGGATCCAACCTGTTTACCATAACCAAGTATTCGGGTCTCGATCCTGAAATCTACACCGGAGGTATCAACATGGGAGTGGATTCAGGCGCATGGCCTACAAGAAAGCAATTCCTCTTTGGTATTACTTTCGGCCTCTGATGTTTGAATTATTATGAATAATTAAAATCAACAAATATGAAAAAGACAATCAAATTGTTATCACTTACGGTATTTCTCGGAAGTTTGGTGATGATATATTCATGCAGCGATGAGTTTCTAACGAAGGAGCCCCCGGGTGTTGCGGCAGGATCAGTAATACAGACCCCGGCGGGTGTTGAATCACTCGTCATCAGTGTTTACGAGAGGATGCAGAACGGACAACAATCGATGTTCGGAGCTGCAATGACCAGCGACTGGACCTATTCCGGCGGATGCTCCGATGATGCCTATAAAGGAACCTCTTCAGGCGACCAGAGTAATTTCAACCTGCTCGAGAGGTATGAAGCCCTGCCTAATAATCCTTACCTGGAAAACAGATGGAACGCATGCTACGACGGGATTGCCCGTGCAAACGTTGCCCTTACATTCCTCTGGGAAACCCAGAAAGGCAATACACGTTTAAGCGACACAAGGGCTAAAGAGGCTGAAGGAGAGCTGAAGTTTCTGAGAGCATGGTTCCATATGCAGGCAAACAAGATCTTTGAGAAGATCCCGTATATTAAAACCCCCGAAGAACTGGGAACACTCAAGCCTGAAGAAGTTCCAAACACCGATGCGGGCTGGGACGGGATAGAAGCTGACCTTCAGTATGCAATCGATAACCTGCCAACAACGAAAATCAGGAACGAAAAAGGTCGTGCTGATAAATATGCTGCCCAGGCAGTGAAAGCTCAGGCACACATGTATCAGAAAGAATACGCACAGGCAAAACTGCTTCTCGATGAAATCATCAACAGCGGAAAATTCAG
>DCVC01000188.1:17869-40279 GCA_002328625.1 Bacteroidales bacterium UBA2198 | reverse complement strand
TGAAAATTCAATCAAGCCTGGTGGCATTCTTATTTATGACACAAACGGAATAACCCGTCATCCTGAACGGAAAGATATTACCGTTTACAGAGTTGATGCTGCTGAGGAGGCTGCAAAAATGAATAGCCCCAAAACATTCAATATGATAGTGCTGGGAGGTTTTCTGAAAGTCAGGCCAATAATTAAGCTTGAAAATGTGATAAAAGGTCTTAAGAAATCTCTGCCTGAAAGGTATCACAATCTGATTCCCATGAACGAGAAAGCACTCATAAGGGGAGAAGAAATATTAAAGAAGGTTTAGAGTATGGTTAATTTGTTCCGCCCCATATCCCGCCTTCACTCCCATCAAAAAATCAGGGAGCAATACCGGGAGGGGATTTTCTTCTAATAACCTGCAAATTGAAGCCTGGTGACTTATCTTTCATAGAAATGCATCTGCGCAATATGCTTCCACACTGCGGGATGCAAAAAATATGACATATTCTTGCCATCCCTTATCCCGTTGCGGATAAAAGTACCTGAAATGTCCATCTGCGGAGCATTTACCCGGTTTATAACCGCTTTAGCAAGCAATTCATCAAGAAGAGTATTTGATTTCTTTGTAAAACCGGAACGGGGATAAACATATAGAGGAAACTTGCTAACCAGTTCGGCGGCATTTTTCCACTTATGGAGAGTATACAAATTATCTTCCCCCATTAGGAGCACGAACTTATTGTTTGGATGTCTCTCAGTGAGCCACATCATGGTATCAATTGTGTAGGAAGGTGCCGGAAGCCTGAATTCAATATCTGATGGTTGCATGGCATCATCGTCCCCGATTGCAAGTTCAACAAGATCGAACCTGTAATGATCAGCAAGCAGGCTCTCCCTCTTCTTAAGAGGATTTAACGGACTTATGACAAACCATATCTGGTCAAGATCAGTAAATTCTTTCATATAACCGGCGATAGCCATATGTCCGATATGAATCGGATTAAATGATCCAAAAAAAAGACCGATTTTAGCCATTCAAACCAGGTTTTATTTTCAGGAATGAAGATACAATTTCATAAGCTTCATTCAGTGCCTTTTCCAGTTGATCGTTGATTACAATATGGTCAAACTGACTGGCTGACTTCATCTCCTCGATTGCTTTCTCTATCCTGACTTTTATCTTATTACGATTATCGGTTCCTCTCCTCATAAGCCTTTTTTTAAGCTCACCGACAGAGGGGGGCATGATGAAAATCGCAATAGCTTTATTTCCAAATATATTCTTAAGGTTTATACCTCCCTTTGCATCCACATCAAAAAGTACATGCTTTCCTTCTGACCATAACCTGTCAATTTCAGATTTAAGAGTTCCATAGAAATGGTTCTTATAGACCTCTTCCCATTCAACAAATTCGTCATTTCTTATTCTTTTTTTAAAATCGGCAGTAGAAATGAAATAATAATCTTTCCCATTAATTTCCTGTCCGCGAGGCTGACGGGTCGTTGCCGAAACTGAAAAACCGAGATTCAGATCTTTTAACAGCAAGTAATTTACCACTGTAGTCTTTCCTGAACCCGAAGGTGCAGATATTATCACAAGTTTTCCTTTCAAAGTATATTAAGTGTCTGTTCTTTTATTTTTTCCAGTTCATCTTTCATCATCACAACAAGTTTCTGGATTGAAACATCATTTGCCTTTGAACCAATTGTGTTTATTTCACGTCCCATCTCCTGAGCTATGAAACTGAGCGTTTTCCCGTTAGGAGCATGCGAATCAACAGTCTCAAGAAAATATTCACAATGGTTCCTTAATCTTACTTTCTCCTCATTTATATCGAATTTTTCGAGATAGAAAATAAGTTCCTGTTCAAATCTGTTCTTATCAATATTTTCAGTGTTTATATTCTCTTCCAGGATTGTCATAAGCTTTTCCCTTACCTTAAATATCCTGCCCTGTTCAAATGTTTCAATTTTTTCAAGTGCTGTAATTATTGCCGAGAGACACTTCCTGAGATCCGATTCGATAGATCTTCCCTCGTCAGTCCTGTAGATATCAAGCACATTAATCGATTCGAGTAGATATTGCTTTACAATATCCCATTCTGCCTGGGATAATTCAGGTTTTTCGACTTTGAGAGCATCCGGAAATCTCATGATTGTTGAAAGTATCTGATCGCCGGGATCTATTTTTAGTTCCTCTGCTATTTCTTTAAGCTGGTTATAATAATTTCTGACGACTGTTTTGTTTATTAAGGGAACTGACTCATCTTCAATGATATCTAAATAAATGGTCAGGTCTATCTTTCCCCTGTCCAGCTTTCGACTGATAAGATTTCTTATTTCAGGTTCTTTCTCTTTATAGAGCCATGGAAGCTTTGTGCTGATATCAAGTTGTTTGGAATTAAGAGATTTTATTTCAAATGTGATCTTTTTCTGAGAGGTCTCGACTGTGGCCTTCCCATAACCTGTCATGGATTTTATCATTGAATTAGAGTTTGTTGTGATCCGGATTATTTCACAAACGGGAAAGTTACAAAATCTCCTGGTATTTAACAACTGATTTTTTCTTCCAATTCCCTGATTTATAGTAGGAGTAAGACAGAATTAGCCCGATCATCCATCCGGCGGGTATTGCCCACCAGATACCAGAAGCTCCTATTTTGCCTGAAAGGATATATGCCATGGGTATCCTGATGATCCAAAGGGAAAAAAGAGTAAAAAACATAGGTATCAGTGTATCTCCTGCACCCCTCATAACACCATTATAAATGAACATCAACGTAAATAAGATATAGAATATGCTGACTATTGTCAGGTATTGATTACCCAATCTTATTACTTCGGCATCACGTGTAAAGAGACTCATCATGAAGTTACCAAATAATACAATAAATACAGTTGTAACAATTGTTACAATTCCCGACATCTTAACCGTTGAAATAAGTCCTGCTTTAATCCTTTCAAGCTTATTGGCCCCAATATTCTGGCCAACAAAAGTTGAAAGAGCCTGCGAAAAAGACATGGCAGGAACAGTCGCAATAGCATCAAGGCGGCTGGCGACTGAGAATCCTGCTATTACATTGGTCCCGAACGTATTAACAATACCCATCAAAGCAAGGCCACCAATTGCCACCAGTGTGTGCTGAATGCCGGTTGGCAGGCCGATGCGAATACTTTGCCAGAATATCTCCCTGTCGAAATGAAGTCCTCTTATTGCAATCCTGATCAACTTATGTGTTTTATTCAACCAGATGATTGCCAGGGCAAAAGCCAGACCATTAGCCAGAAGTGTTGCATAAGCTGCACCGGCTACCCCGAGTTTAAAAACTGCAACAAACAGGATATCCAGAATAATGTTTGTAATTGTAGCAATGATTAAAAAATAAAGAGGAGTCTTTGAGTCGCCAAGACCCCTTAAAACAGCACTTATACCATTAAACCCGAAAAATATAATAATTCCCGAAAAGAAGATCCGGAGGTATTGAGTTGCCTGAGGCATCACCTCCTCCGGAAGTTTAAGAAACCTCAATAACGGTTCGGCAAATATAATTCCTGCGACAGATGACACAGTACCGGCTACAAAGCTGTAAATAAACATAGTGTCAATAGCATACCTGACTTTTAAATAGTTATGAGCACCAAAATATTGAGAGATTACTATGGTTGTACCCATTACTATCCCAATTATCAGTGACACCATCACAAAAATTACGGGGAAGGAGGCCCCGACTGCAGCCAAAGCTTCTTTTCCTACAAAATTTCCAACAACAACACTGTCAACCACGCTGAAGAGCTGTTGAAATACATTTCCCACAAGCATGGGCGCGGCAAAGTGAAATATTAAACGACTCTCTTTCCCGGTTGTAAGATCCTGCATGCTGAAAATTTAGACCCGCAAAGGAAATCAATTAAAGAATATTATCAAAGAATTAATTATTCTTTCCTCCAGACTCCTATGCCTGTCATCCCGGGTGAAGGTCTTCTTATTGAAAGTCGAAAACTACTGTATATAAATCAAAAGCTAAAAAATTTCTGTTTTTAGAATACCTGTATATATCAATCAGTGATTTTCCCGTTATGATAGTAATTAATTTTTTAACGAAGAGTATTAAAGAAATTTAGTTTTATTTATACGCTGAATTCATAAAAAATCAATCTTATGAGGAGAAGAACTACCCGGTTATTCATTTTTATCATATCTTTAAATTATTGCATATCAGGATTTTCGCAGAATGAATCAGGAGCCGGCTTATCTGGCAGGAACCTGGTTGACTCACTGAAAACTATCGGTATAATACTGGATATTTATAAAGAAAGACCCGAAATCAATTTATCCCATAACCAGGCTGTGGATTTTCTCCGTAAGCAATTACGACCTCAGATATGGAAAAATACCCGGGATCCGTTTCGTTTTGCCCTCGATCATCTGATTTATAAAGCTTCACACCCCGTTTATGATTCAACGGAAAATTTTCTGAGACAATATCCCTATGATTCCATAAATGTCCCATGGGACCAGTTTTTTATCTGGGAGCCACTCAGAATTAAAAAGTTAACCATTAAATCAGATGAAATCAAAGAAGACCGTGATACGTTTGTCCTGGCCGATACCACAGTCATGATTGTTGTTGATACTCTCAGGGAAGTCACTTCTTCATATTCCAAATTCCCTTTCAGGTATTATACTCATCCGTACCAGAGTGATTCCATCAGAGCCGCAGTGAATTTATTACTGGGTTTTCTCGAAGTTCGGGATTCAGGCATGATCAATTTCACCGGTATTGACAATGTTACCACTCCGGTCTGGATCAATGCAAAACATGACAAAGCTATCCGTTACTGGCTGAAGAATGATCATAACGATTCAGTAACGGTCTGGATTAGTAATCCCTCAAGGAATACAATAGGACTTTACCTTGAAAAGGGTGTTAGTTTCAGGAGACCAGTTATGCAGGGTTACTATTCCGAAGCCAAAGTAAACGTACAATCGCCTGACAAGACTAAATTACTTGAGGCTCAGAAGATTACTATTAAACCCGAATACTGGAAATACAGGACGGAGGCTTCCTTTGTCCTGAATCAGGCAATGCTTGCCAACTGGGTAAAAGGAGGCGAAAGCTCAATTTCCACAGCATTAGATATTACGGGTTATGCTGATTATAATAATAAACCTTTGAAGCTTTCATCTAACCATTTTGCCAGATTGAAATACGGGTATATTGCATCGGGTGACAAAGGCATCAGAAAAAACCTGGATCTTCTCGAAACTAATTCAAAGTTAAATCATAAGGCATTTGGAAAGTTTGATTTCAGCAGTATCATGCTGTTTAAAACCCAGATAGCCAAAGGATACAATTATCCAAACGATTCGGTCCCCGTATCAAAATTCATGAATCCTGCTGTTCTTACCATAGGTTTAGGCCTTGACTACAAGCCAAATAAGTATACTTCAATAAACTTCTCCCCGCTCTCATACAAGGGAACATTTGTGCCTGATACAGCAAGAATTGACCAGACTAAATATGGTGTGCCAAAGGACAGGAAATCAAAGAATGAACCAGGGGCAAGTTTCATGATTTCAAACGAATACAGGCCTTCAAAAAATATTGCAGTGACAAACAGGTTGCAACTGTTTACAAACTATATCAATAACCCTCAGAATATTGATATTGACTGGGAGATGATCCTTGTGGTTAACCTTAACTGGTTCACCGATGTAAGAATCAATACTCACCTTATTTTTGATGATGACACCAGGACACCCGTGTTTGATAAAGACAAGAACCCTGTATTGGGGCCGGACGGACTTCAGAAGAAAACAGCCAGGATACAATTAAAAGAGTTGCTCGGATTCTCTTTTGTATTCAGATTTTAATGAGCACAAAATAGATTTATAGTTCTTTCTGATAAATCCTGAATCTCTTGACAATTTTCCCGTCAAGTCTTTCACATTCTGCTCTCATCTTTATGTTGGATTCCAAAATAAGGTGACTGTCAAAAGATTCCTTTTTTGTCCTGATAGCAGAATTTAATATTTTTACTGCCAAAAGGACATCGACTCCCTGTCCCCTGTAAGGTTTTTTAATACCTCCAAGCATAAGCATAAGTTTTTTTGACCTCTTCATCTCATGCAGGATTTTAAAAATACCGAAAGGAAAGAACTTACCTCTTGCAGCTCTGATCCCTTCGCTTAAATCAGGCATCCCGATAACGAAACCTATTATTTCAGTATCCTTCTTTACCAGTTTGATAAATTCCGGATCAAGAATGGGTAGATATCTTTTTGCAAGGTCCTTCTTTTCTTTATCACTAAGGGGAACAAATCCATAGATATCAGCAAAGGTTTCATTCATTAGCTCGAGGACTGTTAATATATAAGGTTTAATTTCCTTTTTGGATCTGAATTCAATAACCTCAAATTCTGTTTTCTTTGAGACTCTGTCGAATGCCCTTCTGTATACTTCGGGCAGCTCCCGGGGCATCGGGATAATATAATTAACGAGATCGACCTCCTTCAGGTATCCTTCCATCTCGATCATCCTGGGCAGAAAGGGTGAGTTGGTAGGAGTTGTTATTATTTGGGGATATTGAAAGCCCTCTATTTGAAATCCCTGAGGATCCTTGTCTGAGAATCCAAGGGGACCAACCATTTTGATCATTCCATATCCACGGGCCCACTCTTCAACCTTCGTCAGTAGTGCTTTAAAAACTTCCCTGTCTTCATAACATTCCATAAAACAAAAACGGCCATGCTTCTCGTTTTTTATGGAATTATATCTTTTGTTTATTATCCCCATAATCCTTCCGACAGGTTTCTTATTCCTGAAGGCAAGATAAAGGACCGCATCAGCATATTTATAAGAGCTGTTTTTCTTCTTGTTAAACAGCTCCCATTCATCCATATATATTGGCGGCAGCCAATCGGGCTCATTCCTGTGGACTTTTGCAGGAAGATAGATGAATTTACACAGATCACTCCGGGTAAGTACCTCTTTTATATCTATTTTCCCCATTTTTATCATTTTCTGACAGCAAGAAACAAAAAAACTATTATAAGACAAATTTATTACAGGATTATCTTAATCCGGGTTACTTGCAAAACAAGTCAAGAATAACAAAAAAAGCAAAGATGATACTGGCAATGCCATTGGTGGTGCCAAATGCCAGCGTGATTCTGCTAAGATCATCATGCTTTACGATAGTATGCTGATAAACCAACAATAAACTGAAGATACCCGCTCCCGTCCAGTAAAAAAGATTCCCTTTGCCAATTAATCCGGCACCCATTAGAAACAGAAAAGTGAGTGAGTGAACAATCATTGAAATAGTAAGTGCTTTTTTTCTGCCGGCTGAGGAAGGTACTGAATGAAGGTTGCTATTCCTGTCAAATTCAACGTCCTGTAGTGCATAGATTATATCAAATCCGCTTACCCACGTCAGTACAATGAATGAGTACAAGACAGGGATAAGGCTGAACTTCCCTGTAACCGATAAATATGAACCTATAGGAGCAAGGCTGAGCCCCAGTCCGAGTATAAAATGACACAGATAAGTAATTCTTTTGGTGAGGCTGTATCCAAGAATAACCAGCAGGGCAACGGGAGAGAGAAAAAGTGTGAGCTGGTTTATGAATGCAGTTGTAGCAATAAAGAGGATTGAATTTGTTATTACGAAAATACCAGCTGCTTTCGGGCTTATTTTACCGGAAGGAATTTCCCTTTTGCTGGTTCTTGGATTAAGAGAATCAAAGTTCCTGTCAGCCAGCCGGTTAAAACTCATGGCCGCGTTCCGGGCGAAAATCATGCATAATATAATTAACAAAAGAAGTTTTAAGCTCAGATCATATTCCTCACCTGCTACAGCAAGAGAAAATCCAATAAGTGCAAATGGCATTGCGAAAACAGTATGGCTGAATTTAATCAGCGAAATATAATCTTTGATTGTCCTGAACAGATTGTTCATTAATTCAAAAGATTGCCGTATTTATCATGGAAAATATTAAAATCCCGGTATCATTTACCTTATCTGCGCTCCTAATTCCTTTCTAAAAGCTCTGATCAGATTATTCATTACTTTATCGATATCTTTATCTGTCAGAGTTTTATGATTATCTCTTAGAATGAAACTGACAGCATAAGATTTTTTATTTCT
Source organism: Bacteroidales bacterium UBA2198 (assembly GCA_002328625.1). GTDB lineage: Bacteria > Bacteroidota > Bacteroidia > Bacteroidales > VadinHA17 > LD21. The sequence goes on along the minus strand of DCVC01000188.1, from coordinate 32,152 downwards.
GCCGAGGGTTTCACTTTCATAAACATCAAAAAGATCCACATCCTGTAAGATATTCCGCTCAGTTTTAAATGAAAGATCCCTTACCTTTGCAAAAACCATATCCTTATCAAGCAGAAGCGCCAGGTCGCGTCTCACCAGTGGATATTTTGGAAGCTCCTGGTACGATATTGAATTATTTTTTATCAGTTTCATAATGAAATCCCATTCCATGTGTCCGTAAAAAACATCCTGATTTATACCAAAGCTCAGAAGTATATTCCTGGAGATACGTCCAGCTTCAGCAACCAATTGTTTGTTATAGGTGTATGCCAGAGACTCAGTGAAGTATTTCTTATCGCTTTGAACCTGGGTCAGAATTTCTGGTTTGATCCCAAGCCTTGACAAAATCATCTCAGCAGCTGATTTTATATGGAAAAAATCGGTCGGATTCGTTTTATGATTCCAGTTTTGCCTTCCGTAATTGCCTGTAATAAATAGATCAAGCGATGTTTTCTCCAGATACAAATCCATGACATCGGTTGATTGAACAGATTTCCTTCTGAAGTAACAATTACCGAACTCAAATAATTTAAGATCACTGGTCTGCCGGTTAATGTTCCAGATAATTGAGTTCAGCCCTCCGTAGAGGAGAGTCTGTCTCATCGCATTCAGATCGGAGCTTAGTGGATTGGCAAGCCTTACCAATTGTTCTATTCCGAAGTCTTCGTTGTTTTCATACCACGATGCCGGATTTAGTGAATTACACATAATTTCATTAAATCCGTTTGCAGATAGTATGTCGGAAACCATATTGACAACTTTTTCTTTGTCAGGTTTTTCGATATAAGATAAAGTTGAGTTTACATGATTGTCAACCTCTACATTATTATACCCGTATATTCTGAGAATTTCTTCTATCACATCAGCTTCCCGTTTAACATCAACACGATATGCTGGTATTTCCAGAACCATCTTCTCTTCGGTTTCTTTTTTAATTATTATTTCCGTCAGTTCCAGAATTCTTTTGATCACAGGCCTGTCAATCTTTTTCCCGACAAGCCTGTCAATATTCCTGTAACTAACCTCAATCTCGCAATTGGTAATCTTTTTCGGATATATATCAACAATATCTGAGGAAATCTGGCCGCCTGCAATCTCCTTGATCAGCATTGCTGTTCTCTTAAGCGCCCATGAAGTGATATTCGGATCAGCTCCTCTTTCAAACCTGAATGAGGCATCTGTTTTCAGCCCGTGTCTTTTTGATGTTTTGCGTATAGCAACAGGATTAAAATATGCGCTTTCAAGAAAAATATTCCTTGTTAATGGTGTAACACCCGATTTGATGCCACCGAAAACGCCTGCAATACACATCCCTTCCTTTTCATTGCATATCATCAGATCTCTTGAGGATAATTCTCTTTCTACTTCGTCGAGGGTAATAAACTTGCTTTTATCAGGAAGATTCCTGACAATAACTTTTTTACCTTCAATTTTATCAGCATCAAAAGCATGAAGGGGCTGTCCTATCTCATACTGGACGAAATTTGTTATATCAACAACATTATTGATAGGTTTGAGTCCTATTGCACTGATACGGTTTTTAAGCCAATTTGGTGATTCTTTGATATTTACGTTAGTAATTGTCAGTCCCGTATATCGCGGACAGTCAATTGTGTTCTTAACAATTACCTCGTAGGGGTTATCATTATTGTCGGGTCTGAATTTTTCTACTGAGGGTAAAATGGCCTTTTCCCCGTTATTCATATTCAGGTTTAGAAATGCCGCCAGATCGCGTGCAGTACCAATATGAGAGCCGCTGTCGATTCTGTTTGGAGTGAGGCCTATCTCAAATACATAATCCTTGACGACATTGAAATATTCGCTTGCAGGAGTGCCAGGTATGGCTTCGCTGTCGAGGATCATTATCCCTTCATGAGAATCCCCGAGACCCAGCTCATCCTCGGCACAGATCATACCCTCCGATAGTTCTCCCCTTATTTTTGATTTTTTGATCTCAAGACATTGATCTCCTTTGAATAGGGTTGTTCCAACTTTAGCCACAGGTACTTTCTGTCCTGCAGCAACATTTGGAGCCCCGCATACTATATGCAGTGGTTCCGAACCTCCGGTATTAACAGTGGTTACAAACAGTTTATCTGCATCGGGATGCCTTCTGGTAGTCAGTACTTCTCCGATTACGACACCTTTAAGTCCCCCTTTCACTGATTCCCATTCTTCCATCCCCTCAACTTCAAGCCCAATGCTGGTGAGTATCTCTGCAACCTTTTCGGCTTTCAGATCAAATTTTAAGTATTCCTTCAGCCAGTTATATGAAATCTTCATCTGCCGATCCTTTCTGAAAATAAATTGCTAAGCTGCAAAAGTAAACAATTTAAAAAAAGATTGTAGAACAAAGCTCACTTTATTCAAAGAAAGGGTATTTGTCTATCTTTGCAATTAAACATTTTATTTATGAATCCCGGAAAAGATGACAAACTGGTTCTGATAACGAACGATGACGGAATATATGCTCCAGGATTACGTACTCTGCTTGAAGTGATGGAGGAATTTGGCAAAGTTGTCCTGATATCTACCATGGAGAGTATGTCCGGAATGTCACAGGCACTTACTGTGAAAACGCCATTACGTGTAAAACTTCTCGAGGAAAATGATAATCACAGGATCTATGCCTGCAACGGAACACCTGCTGATAGTATAAAACTGGCAGTTAATCAGTTGCTTGATCGAAAACCCGACTGGGTGGTTTCAGGTATAAACCATGGAGCTAACGCCTCGGTAAGTGTTCTCTATTCAGGGACCATGGCTGCAGCAATTGAGGGCTGCCTGTACGGAATTGACTCAGTGGGATTCTCACTTAATGATTTTACAAGGGCAGCTGATTTTTCTTCCTGCAGGAAATATGTTCGCATCGTTATGGGGACGCTTTCCTCAGAGCCCCTGCCTCAGGGGATCTGCCTTAATGTTAATATTCCCTCTGTTCCAGAAAGTGAAATCAGGGGAATAATGATTTGCCGTCAGGCAAAGGGAAACTGGAAGGAAGAATTTGAAAAAAGGAAAGATCCCATGGGCAAAACATATTACTGGCTTACAGGATTGTTCCAGAATCATGAACCTGAAGCTTGCGATACTGATGAATGGGCCCTGTCAAATAATTATGTATCAGTAGTTCCGGTATCTGTGGACATGACTGCGCACTGGTATATTAATAAATTAAAGGAAAAGTTTAATACATGACCAGAATTGAAAAATATGACAGATTTTTTACCGGTTTTATTACCGGCTTTTTATTACCATTTATTACAGGAATCATAATTTTTATTTTTTCATCAGATCAAAAGAGCATTCCAGCTTATCTGAACCGTATTGCTGATGCCGGAATAATTACTCATTCAATATCGCTGTGCGTGATTCCAAATATTATTCTTTTCCTGCTTTATAACCGTTTCGATATGCTCAGAGCCTCAAGAGGAGTTATTGGAATAACACTTATCTGGGCACTTATTGTATTTGGGATAAAACTATTAAGATGAAATATTTCATTATAGCCGGCGAACAGTCAGGAGACCTGCATGGTTCAAATCTTATTAAGGAACTGATTCAGGCTGATTCCGGGGCTGAAATATCATGCTGGGGAGGTGATTTGATGAAGGCAGCCGGTGCAACTCTGTTAAAACACTATCACGAAACTGCATTCATGGGCTTTCTGATTATCCTGACAAAACTAAGGACTATTGCCGGTAATCTGGCACTTTGCAAAAAGCAGATCCTGGAATTTAATCCTCATGTATTGATTCTTATTGATTACCCCGGATTTAATTTAAGAATAGCTGAATTTGGTAAAAACAATGGTTATAAAGTGTATTATTTTATTTCCCCTAAACTCTGGGCATGGAATGAAGGCAGGATTGAAAAAATAAAAAAGTATGTCGACAAAATGTATATTATCTTTCCATTTGAGGTGGAATTTTACAAAAAGCATGATATTCCCGTAGAATATTATGGGAACCCTCTTGTTGATGAGATAAGTGAAAAAATGTCGCTTTTACATGAGAGGTCTGAAATAGCCGGATCGTTAGGCATAGAAGAAAAGCCTGTGATTGCTTTACTGCCAGGCAGCCGCAGGCATGAAGTAAAACAGATCCTTCCTGGAATGCTTGCAGTAGTTAACCACTTCCCTGAATACCAGTTTGTTCTTGCCGGTGTGTACAATTTGTCTGATGAGCTTTACCTGAGAATTATAGGCAGCAAAAACATTAAAATTATTAAAGGGAAAACATATGAAATATTGTCTCTCTCGGCAGCAGCCATTGTAGCATCAGGGACTGCAACTCTTGAGGCTGCATTGTTTAATGTACCTCAGGTTGTATGCTTTAAAGGAGATTTTTTTTCAATGCTTATTGCCTGGATTGTAATTAAAGTGAAGTATATTTCCCTGGTTAATCTGATTCTGAACAGAGAAGCTGTCAGGGAATTGGTTCAATATTCCTTCACGGAAAAGAACTTACGTTCAGAGCTTGAAGCAATTCTGCCGGGAGGATTAAAAAGAAGCAATATTCTCTCAGATTATAAAAAGATAAAAGAGAAGCTTGGTCCTGCAGGTGCTTCTGAAAGAATAGCCAGAGATATGGTTGGCATATTGGGAAAAAGAACAGAGATGAATGAAGAATGACAAATGGCGATGTGTAAAAAACTGATTATTCTTAAGTTCTTTCTTTTATTTATACCTGTTTTTTTAAACGGACAGATAAGAGTCCGCCTGTTTACGTCTAAGGCACCAGAATCCGTTGTTTTTGCTGTTACTGAAGGAAGATATGTTATAAGCGACTATAATAATGAATCTGTGGTTGTTTCTGCAGGTGAGCACGCTGTATTATCGAAATTCAATGACATGGTAGCAGTAAAAGCCAGAAACTCAGGTGGATTATTATGTGATTCAGTATTGATAAAAGGAGTATCAGGAAATGACGGATTTTCTCTTCGGATTTTCGGAAACAATCCCATAACACAATTTTATAATGGAGATCTGGAGTGTATTCCTGATCTGGGAACCTTGTTATTAATAAATATCAGTGATATTGAGAAATATATCGCAGGTGTCGTGAAAGCAGAGGGAGGAAGTGGTAAAAACATCGAATATTTTAAATCCCAGGCTGTACTTGCCAGAACTTACATGTACAGACACATGAACAGACATATTCTGGACAGGTATAATTTATGCGATGATACTCATTGCCAGGTTTTTTTTGGAGTAACTGATGACACAATGATAATACGGTCAGCGAATGAAACTAAAGGCCTTGTTATTCTTGATAAGAATAACTTCCCTGTAATCTCAGCATTTCATTCAAATTGTGGGGGAGAGACATCGACTCCTGAGAATGTATGGCTGTTTAATCCTCCGTATCTGAAAAAAGTGACAGATCCCTATTGTACTTCTTCACGCAGTGCTACCTGGCAGAAAAGTATAGAATATAATGAGTGGGTATCTTATCTGAATAATATGGGTTATACGGGCGGAAGCACAAATCCATCAGTTTTTAATTTTGCACAGGCAACAAGGGCATCTGATTACAGGGTAGGTTCATTTACTATACCATTTCGGCTGATAAGGACTGATTTGAACCTCAGGTCAGCATTCTTCTCGGTTTCAGTAAATGGCGACTCGGTTCTTTTAAAAGGCAAAGGATATGGTCATGGCGTTGGACTTTGCCAGGAGGGTGCAATGGTGATGGCTGCAAAAGGATATAATTTCAGGCAGATAATAGATTTTTACTATTCAGGAGTTACCATTGCAGATATACAGAAAGCCAGCACTAATAACACAAAATAACTTTATAACTCAATAACTCAATAACTCAATAACTTACTACTCATGTTCGCCATATTCAGAAAGGAGATCAACGGATTTTTCAGCACACTTACGGGGTATATAGTTATTATAGTATTTCTTCTGATCAACAGCCTCTTCATGTGGGTTTTCCCTGGAGAATGGAATATTCTGGACAGTGGTTATGCCGGACTTGATACCCTTTTCTTCTTATCCCCCTGGGTGTTCTTATTTCTCGTCCCGGCAGTTACTATGAAGATGATAGCTGAGGAAAAACGACTTGGAACAATCGAACTTATCTATTCAAAGCCGGTTACTGAAAGGGATATCATTTATGGTAAATACCTTGCCTCACTTACACTTGTGCTGCTTGCCCTTATTCCCTGTCTGATCTATTATTTCTCCGTTTATCAGCTTGGTGAAGTTCCGGGAAATTTTGACAGGGGAGGCACTGCGGGTGCATTTATAGGATTGTTTTTTCTGGCTGCAGTCTATTCATCCGCCGGTTTGTTTACTTCATCAATTACAGATAATCAGGTAGTTGCATTTATTCTGGCAATCCTGTTATGCTTTCTTCTATATATTGGATTTGATTCTTTTGCTTATCTGCCTGGTCTTAAGAAACTTGATGAGTTTGTTATCAGCCTCGGGATCAGCGAACACTATAAATCAATGAGCAGAGGGGTTCTGGATATAAGGGATATTGGCTATTTCACAGGTGTGGTCATTATTTTCAATGAAGCGACAAGGCTCGTACTATTGTCCCGTAAATGGATAAAACAAAGCTGAGAGATGGGTAGTAATCAAAATATTAAAAACAACCGTTTAAAGGATTTACTGCAGTTCATTTCAGCAGTTCTCATTGTGATAAGTCTGGTTGTGTTAAGTTCATTTATAAGGATAAGGATTGATCTTACTGAAGATAAAAGATTTACACTTTCCGGACCAACCCGGGAAATTTTATCCGGACTTAAGAATGATATCTATGTTCAGGTCTATCTCGACGGAGAAATGCCGATTCCATTCAAGCGCCTGAAGCGGTCAGTGAAGGAAATGCTGGAAGAATTCAGGATAGCTTCACAGCGGAAGGTGGACTATGAATTTATTAATCCTGCCGATGTAAAAAATGCAGGCGAAAGGGAGGCGCGGTTCAGGGAGCTTATTGAAAAGGGTCTTAATCCTGTTAATGTACAGGCAGGAGACGAAGAGGGAGGTTCCAGTCAAAAGATAATATTCCCGGGGATGATCATGAATTATAATGGTGTCGAGATTCCTGTTAACTTCCTTAGGAATAATATTAACATTCCTGCAGAGCAGAATCTTCTTCACTCCATAGAAGGTCTTGAATATGAATTGATTCAGACAATTTCCACTCTAAGTTCTGATACTATTTTCAAAGTTGCATTCATCGAGGGACATGGAGAGTATTCTGAGATTGAAGTTGCCGACATTACACTAGGCCTTGCAAGGTTCTTCACTGTCGACCGGGGTATAATCGGGGGTAAAACAGGTATCCTTGATAAGTATTCAGCGGTCATTATTGCCGGTCCCGGGAATGAGTTTCCTGAAACCGATAAGTTTGTCCTTGATCAGTATATTATGAACGGTGGTAAAGTACTGTGGCTTTATGAGGAGGTAGCAGTTAATACCGATTCTCTTATTTATGGTGAGACAGTGGCTTTATATCGCCCTTTGAATATTGAAGATCAGCTTTTCAGGTACGGAGCAAGGGTAAATCCGCTCCTTATCCAGGATATGGAATGCATGCTGATCAGATTAACGGTTATGAGCGGGGGTACACCCCAGCAGGTTGTCCCTGCTCCATGGTATTACTTCCCGTTGCTTACACCTTCCCAGAAGCATCCGATCACGCGGAATCTAAACAAAGTTAAAGGCGAGTATGTGAACTTTATTGATACGGTTGGCCTTGATCCTGCAATTTCGAAGAAGATCCTTTTATCAACATCATCTTTTACAAGATTACTTTCCCCTCCTTTTATTATAAGATTGAAAGAAGCTGAGGTGATTTATTCCGAAAATGAGTTTAACAAATCAAACCTCCCTGTAGCAGTACTTCTTGAGGGTGTTTTTCCTTCCGCATTCAGAAACAGGATGACTTATGATCTGATATCGGATAAGAACCTGAAAGTTAAAACAGAGAGTGTCGAAACAAAGATGATTATCGTTGCGGATGGTGATATTATCAGGAATGAAGTGCGGAGAACAGGGACTTCGGTAACACCAATTCCGCTTGGGCAGGACAGATACACGGGCCAGATTTTTGGTAACAGGGATTTTATATTGAATTGCCTTAACTATCTCGTTGATGAAAACGGTATAATGGAATTAAGATCCAGAGAACTTAAGCTAAGATTGCTTGACCGGAACAAAATTAAAACAGAACGCATGAAGTGGCAACTGATTAATATGGCTGTACCTGCAATCATGGTGATTCTTGCGGGGATTCTTTACTTGTTCATAAGAAGAAAAATCTATGTAAAAAACTATCAATGAATAGGTTAATATTGAAATATTTCCTTCCGTCCCTCGCTTTTCTCTTGCTTATAATTATACTTCTGAACAACAGGACACCATTTGGTAAAAGAAATACTTCTTTTTCAGCAGATCCTAAAAAAGAGATTACACGAATTGAGTTTTCTTGTGATGATAAAAAACTGATTCTTGAAAAGAAAGGAAATGAATGGCGGGTAAATGGCCAAAATGAAGCCAGAAAAAGCAGTATTCTTTTTATTCTAAAAGTGCTGAATGAAATAAGAATAAAATCGCCTGTGTCTGCTGAACTCTTTAATCAGGAAATTACTGAAAAAGAGATCATGCCTATTCGGGTAAAAGTCTTTGAAAAGAATAAAATCATAAGATCATTCCTGGTATATAAAACAAATTCAAATAGTTATGGCAACATAATGAAAATCAGGCATGGTTCAAAACCATTTATTGTAAGCATCCCCGGTTTTGAAGAAGAAATTGGATCAGCATTCAACATTCATGAATTGTACTGGCGGCCATTTATCATTTTTAATATACTCCCATCACAAATTTCTTCAGTATCAGTTGAAAATTATTCGGACATCCCCTCTTCATTTTCAATTGTAAACAGCAAACTTGAATTAAAACTTGCCGGAACTGAGGGTACCTTAACAGGCTGGGATTCTTCAAGAATAATCCGCTATCTCTCGTATTTTGTCAGGATTCCTTTTGAATCCTGGGCATCTGAATTATCTCCGGAGGAAAGGAGGAAGATTGAATCAGGTCAGCCGTTGTTTCTTATAACTGTAACTGAATCTGATGGAACAGAGAGAATCCTTACTCTCTGGGATCGGTGGCTTGAGAATAACGGTAAACTTGAGAAAGATACAGACAGGTTATGGGCAAAAACCAATAATAGTAATGAACTTCTTATTATGAGATATTCTGATGTTGATCCTATCCTCAAAAAGAAGTCATATTTCTTTACCAAATAAAATTAAATTTGAGGATAATAGTTTTTTTTGTAATATTGATAATTAAGAATAGAAGACAAAAAATCCTCTAATTTGTTTAACAATAATTAGTTACTGACTCATATCAATTAATAATAAACTTAAACACCATACGAAGATGAAATTTGTTGTATCCAGCACAGAGTTACTTGGTCATCTGCAAGCCATCAGCAGGGTTATAAGCTCGAAGAACACTCTTCCCATTCTTGATAATTTTCTTCTAAACCTTTCGGGGAATGACCTTGAGATTACTGCATCTGATCTTGAATCTACTTTGATTACAAGGATGAAGCTTGAAAATGCAGAAGGTGACGGAATAATTGCCCTTCCTGCCAGAATATTGCTTGATACCCTTAAAGAGTTTTCTGTGCAGCCTCTTGCCTTTGACATCAATATGGATACACTGGCGGTGGTGATAAGTTCAGAAAATGGAAAGTTTAGCGTTGTTGGCCAGAACGGGATTGATTTTCCTGCTCTGCCTTCAATAAAGAAAGACAGAAAATCTTCGTTTCAGATCAATGCTGATATAATGCTTACCGGTATCAATAAGACTCTATTTGCCACGGCAGATGACGAATTGCGTCCCGTAATGGGCGGTATTTTTATTGAGGCTTTTACCGACAAAATAACATTTGTTGCTTCTGATGCCCACAAGCTTGTAAGATACCAAAGGTCTGACGCACAGGCTGACGATAATGCATCATTCATTCTGCCAAAAAAGCCCGCCTCGCTTCTGAAAAATATTCTTCCTAAAGAGGAGGGTCCGGTATCTGTAGAGTTTGATGATAAAAATGCATTCTTCAGACTCAACGATTACAAAGTGGTCTGCCGTCTTGTTGAAGGTAATTATCCCAACTATAATTCAGTCATCCCGAAGAATAATCCCAGGAAGATCACTATTGACAGGGTGGAGTTTTATAATACCCTCAGAAGAGTTTCTGTATATTCCAATCAGGCCAGTAACCTTGTGAAGCTTCAACTTAAGGGAAACCAGGTCACAGTTTCGGCTCAGGATATCGATTTTTCCATCTCTGCTTATGAAAGGATCAAATGTCAGTATGAAGGAGATGAAATTGAAATAGGCTTTAAATCAGTTTTTCTTCTGGAAATCCTTGCAAATATTGCCTCTCAGGATGTAATCATTGAACTTGCTGATCCCACAAGGGCAGGATTGTTTCTGCCAGCCGAAACAGACAACGAGGCTGAAGACCTTCTGATGCTTCTGATGCCTATGATGATAAATGCCTGATAATTGAAACTTAATCTTAAACGTCCGATTGCATTTATTGATCTCGAAACAACCGGAATAAATGTTTCGAGCGATCGTATTGTTGAGCTTTCTGTTCTTAAAATCGATATCAGCGGAAAAGAGGAGTGGATGATTTCAAGGATAAATCCAGAAATGGCAATACCTCCGAAATCCACTGCCATTCATGGAATAACTGATGAAGATGTTAAAGATGCTCCGGTATTCAGGGAAATTGCCAGGAATCTTGCCGCCTTCATTGAAGGGTGTGACCTTGCAGGTTATAATGCTATCAAATTTGATATCCCCGTCCTTGCTGAAGAGTTCCTGAGAGCCAACATTGATTTTAATTTCAGAAAAAGGAAGTATGTTGATCCTCAGGTGATTTTTTATAAGAAAGAACAAAGGACATTATCTGCCGCTTACCAGTTTTACTGTGGAAAGAACCTTGATAACGCTCATAGCTCGAAAGCCGACACGGAAGCTACCTATGAAGTGCTTAAAGCTCAACTCGACAGATATGAGGATCTTGATAATAATATTGAAGGACTTGCTGATTTCAGCTCTTTCAATAACCTTGTGGATTTTGCAGGAAGAATAATCCTCAATGAGAATGGTACCGAAATATTTAATTTCGGAAAGCATAAAGGTAAAGCTGTGGAAGCTGTCTTTAATGAGGATCCTTCATACTATTCATGGATGATGAACGGCGATTTTCCACTCTATACTAAAAAGGTACTTACTGAGATAAAACTCAGAGGTTTTGGACAGAAACAAAAACAAAACCACAGGTAAAATGAAAATCATCTGCATAGGACTAAACTACAGGCAGCATGCCCTGGAGATGGGTCGGCCTTTCCCGAAAGAACCCGTTGTCTTTCTCAAACCCGATTCTTCAATCCTGAAAAATAACAAACCTTTCTTTCTTCCGGATTTTTCATCCGCTATTCATTATGAAGTCGAGGTAGTGCTTAAAATAAGCAAGCTCGGAAAAGGAATTGAACCAAGGTATGCGTCACGTTATTTCGATGAAGTAACAACCGGTATTGACATTACTGCACGGGATCTTCAAAACCGCCTTTCCCTGGAGGGATTGCCCTGGGAAATATCAAAATGTTTCGATGGTGCAACACCAATAGGAAAATTTATACCGGTAAACACGATTAAGAATACGGCTGATCTGGACTTCAGGCTTGAAATAAATGATAAAATTGTTCAACAAAGCAACACCTCCGATATGATATTCGGGATCAATGAAATAATTTCCTATGTCTCCCGCTTTTTTACACTTAAGACCGGTGATCTTATTTTTACAGGAACTCCTTCAGGTGTAGGTCCCTTAAAGAAAAATGACCGCCTTGTCGCTTTTATCGGTAATAAACCATTGCTGGATTTTATGATAAAATAGATTTCGCCTTTAAACTGAGAATCCATCCACTTAACTCACCAAATTCCCGTCATCCCGGGTGGAAGGAGGGATTTCTCAATATTAACCGGACACTATTGTTAAATAATGATCTAATATTTTTCGAATAAAATAAAGAGTAATTCGAAGTTTTTTAGCTCCTCTTTTTAGAATTATTTAATAATTTAACTGATTATTTGGTAGTATAAATTAAAAAGTTGATACAAATGAAAGAGAATAAAAAGGTTTCAAGAAGGAGTTTCATTCAGAAATCGGCAGGAGCAGCCGCTCTTCTCTCTATGCCAACATTAATGCCCTCAAACGTATTTGGAGCTAACGATAAGATTCGTATTGCAGTCCTGGGAGTAAATGGACGCGGGACAAGTCATATCTCGGGATTTATGAATCTTCCCGATGTCGAAGTGGTCTGCTTATGTGATCCTGATCTGGTAGTACTGGCAAAACGGGCAGATGAGTTCGAAAAGAAATATGGAAAAAAAGTTGCTCAGCAACAGGATCTTCGAAGAGTGTTTGAAGACAAATCAATTGATGCGGTAAGTATAGCAACACCTAACCACTGGCATTCGCTATCCACTATTTGGGCATGCCAGGCAGGAAAGGATGTGTACGTTGAGAAACCAGGCTCTCATAATATTTATGAAGGACGTAAAATGGTTGAGGCTGCAGCTAAATATGACCGTATTGTTCAGCATGGTGTTCAGCTGCGAAGCTCTGTTGCTGTTCAGGAAGCCATTAAGCATTTGAGGGACGGTCTTATAGGAAATGTCTACATGGCCAGAGGACTGGTTTTCCGCTGGAGGAATGATATTGGTGACAAAGGAACAGAACCGGTTCCTGAAGGACTTGATTATGATCTGTGGACCGGACCGGCAGAAAAGAAACCCTTCTCACGAAACTATGTGCATTATAACTGGCATTGGACATGGAACTTCGGAAACGGAGACGTGGGAAACCAGGGAACACACGAAACTGACCTTTGTATGTGGGGATTAAATGTTGGCCTTCCCGAAAAGATCACTGCTGCCGGCGGAAAATTCCTGTTCAACGATGCTAAAGAAACACCTGAACTGCTCTCTTCAACCTACTATTATCCAAAAGAGAAGAAAATAATTGAATTTGAAGTTCGCCCATGGATTACAAATGATGAAAATGGTGTCGGTGTCGGAAATATATTCTATGGTTCCGAAGGATACCTTGTGGTAAACGGTTATAATAAATATGAAACATTCCTGGGAAGAGACAGAAAACCTGGTCCGTCACGCACAGAAGGCGGTGATCATTACCTGAATTTCATCAAGGCAGTTCGTGCTCACGATAAAACCATTTTAAATGCTCCGATCGAGACTGCTCATCTTTCATCTGCACTGGCTCACCTTGGAAATATAGCATACCGTACAGGACGAACTTTAAGCTTTGATCCTGTTAAGGAGAGATTCATTAACGACGACGAGGCTGATACTTACTTAAGTCGTCCGCCTCGTAGTCCATATGTTGTTCCGGATAAAGTCTAAATTCTTAATTGAACCAGTAGGACAACTTTATCGCCAGACCACGGTTCTTGATCCTGTAATCAGCAGGGAATGAGTTCTCCGTGTAAACAATGAACAGATCCGATACAGGTGCAAAACGCCATTGCAATCTCAGGTTAAGGTTCAGATTATCGATCTGGTTATTGTATTGTATAAAGCTGGTAAAGAAGAGGTTATCGGTGAATGTAAAATCGAGCCTGGGCCCAATGAGCAGAAGCTTTGCACTGTTATATGGCTCGGGGAGTGATATATTATTGTATGCCATTACAAGAGCAAGGCTTCCATAAGGCTGATATCTGTAATTGAGCTCTCCGCTCAGGCTCCACATCTCGCCGTTATAATATCCTCCGTAGCTGCTCCTTACTGACAGATAGAAGGGTTTGCGCATATCCGAGGCAAAGGAGGCTCCGACCTCTTTCCAGCTGAAATCATCACCTGCAGGAAGCTTGGCGCCTCCCGTATTTGTCGGGTCATACGGGGCCATCAGTTTAATGTAGGTCTCACCTGCTTCAACCGATGTCATAAACATATTGCTCCATTCAACACTGTATGAGACCTCTGTCTGCCTGTCGGTCAGGTCCATCGACGTATCAAAAAACATATCGGTCCTGATACCCGGACCATGACTTATTACTGCATTTGACTTAGGGAAAAACTTATACCTCAGGATGGGATTTAGCTCATAATATCCGGTTCTTCTTACATAACCTGTTTCAGCCGTGTACCCGCTGCCAACAACCGACTGGTTAAGTGAT
>DCVC01000188.1:7262-17757 GCA_002328625.1 Bacteroidales bacterium UBA2198 | reverse complement strand
TGTTTATTGATTATGAATGCCGAAATGTTGGAGCGGCTGAATACCGAGCGCTGAAGGGCGGCAACAAAGAAATTGGAGGCCGGTATATTATCACATGAGCCCGTCTGAATATCCATAACATTGACTCTCCAATTGCTTCCTATGTTACCGCTGAGGCGCGCACCGGCAAGCACCGGGCTGTTGAGGCCTATTCGTCTCGAGAAGAAGGGTCTGATGGTCTGTGTGCCAAGGCTGGCAAAAAGGTCGCTGTTCTCGAGGAAAAACTGCCTCTTCTCTGGAAAGAATAGTTCGAAACGGTCGAGATTGGTCTGTTGCCTGTCAACCTCCACCTGGGAATAATCGGGATTCACAGTGAGGTCGAGGTTCATGGATGTGGAGAGTATCATCTTCGCATCAAGACCGGCATTACCTTTCCATGCGAATTTGTCAGAGGTCTCGTAATCCCTTGTTGCTTTTGCCGTGAGATATGGGATAAGTGAAAAACGGAGACCGGCTTTCCCCGGCGGTTCATCCCACATCAGTGTCCCCGTATAGGGTAGTGAACAGTGCGGGAACTGCCGGGGCATAGGTGCCCACGCGGACTTTTCATTGTTCTTGAGGTCAAGGCGGCCAAAATTGACTCCCCACTCCCTGTCTCCTTCATTATAGCGAAGGCTTCGGAACGGAATGCTTATTTCTATAACCCAGCGGTCGTCATAGCTCGCGACAGATGACCGCCACTTGATGTCCCAGCTGTAGTTTACCCTTGTACCTTCATACTGAAGACCCTCTGTCTGTGCTCCCGTTGCTGAAATGCCAAAAGCAAATCCATTGGTTTGATCATTGTATGTATCGAGAAAAAGCATAAAGTTGTCGTTCTTCATAAAATTGTAGTCCCTTCGTAACGATTCAACAGGCCTTTTCCCTGGTGTTGGATCAAAGCATATTACCCCAACATAAATATTTGATTCATTGTATGTGAGCATTGCTTCAGTCTGAGCAATTGCATAACCTGTGTCAGTCGGAGTTACACGTTGGAACAATCCGGTCTTTTCGGCTTTTTCCCAGACAGCTTCATCAAGGATGCCGTCAATTTTTATCTCTTCATCTGTACGTGCAATGCTTATACGGTATTTATCCCTGTTAACACCACGTGTCTGACTGAAAACATGAATGTTAACGCCCAACATCATAAGAAGGACAATTAAAGCGGCATTTCGTTGCATCAGTAATGGAAATTTTGTCGAAGATAGAAAATTGGTTTTTAAATTTATTATCCTATTTTTATGCATAATGAAAGTTTTAGGAAATATTAACATCTGATGAATATTGATATATCAACTGACGCTGAGGAGCTGGGAGTAAAAGCAGCAAAGCTTGCGGCCTCGAAGATCATTGATGCTGTCAGACTCAACGGAGAGGCAAGAATGGTTGTTGCAACAGGTGCTTCCCAGTTTGAAACATTCCAGGCCCTTGTTAGAGAAGATGTTCCCTGGCAGAAAGTAGAAGTTTTCCATCTTGATGAATATATCGGTATTCCGGTTACTCACCCTGCCAGCTTCAGGAAATACCTTTATGAAAGGTTTGCCAGTCTGGTTCCTGTAAAAAGATTCCACAGCGTTGATGTTGAGAGCGATATTGAAGGCAGGATAAGGGACCTTACAACCGAGATCCGGAAGCGGCCGGTTGATATTGGAATGATAGGGATCGGGGTTAACGGGCATATCGCATTCAATGACCCGCCTGCCGATTTTGACACCCGCGAAGCCTACATTGTCGTGAAGCTGGACCGGGATTGCAGGATGCAGCAGGTAGATGAAGGGTGGTATCCCTCAATTGATGATGTACCCGAAGAAGCTGTCTCAATGACCGTATGGCAGATCATGCAGTGTAAAGCGATCATCTCATGCGTTCCGCATCTTGTAAAAGCTGATGCCGTGTATAACACTCTCACCCTCAGCATTACAAACATGGTGCCTGCCACAATGCTTAAACAGCACAGCAATCTTAATATGTTTCTTGATCGTAATTCCGCATCAAAGCTGATTAAATTTTAACCGCGACTCTTCTGAGTTTCGACAGATTTACAGAGGAAAGGGACTGAATATGATAATAGAAGCCGTTCATTACGAAACATACAGACCTGTCAGGATTGAGATTGCCGGCGGCTATATAACCGGCATTACAGAATTGTCCGCAGAAAGAGGAGACGGATTGTTAGCTGCTCCCGCACTGATAGACAATCAGATAAACGGGTACAGGGGAGTTGATTTCTCAGGTGATGACCTGACTGTTGAAAAGGTGAGCCAGGCTGCCGAAGCCATCATCAGCGACGGCGTAACAACCTTCATGCCCACGCTTATTACAAACAGCCATGAGAACCTTGTAAGAAATTTTAAGATACTGGCGTCAGCACTCAAAGATCCTTTTCTGAAGGAAACAATCCCGGGCTTTCATCTCGAAGGTCCCTATATTTCGACAGAAGACGGATTCTACGGATGCCACCCGGTTAAATATATACGAAAACCCTCATGGGTTGAATTTCTTGAATACCTGGAAGCTGCAGAGGGCAATATCATTCAGGTGACATTAAGTCCCGAGACGGAGGGGGCCATTGAGTTTATTGCGAGATGCACCGAAAACAAAATCATTACTGCCATTGGCCACTCAAATGCACCGGCCGGTGTGATTGACCTTGCCGTAAGGAAAGGTGCGAGACTTTCGACCCATCTCGGAAACGGATGTGCCAATATGATCCATCGCCACAACAATCCTTTGTGGGCCCAGCTTGCCAACGACCTTCTGACGCCCACCCTGATAGCCGACGGACATCATCTCCTTCCTGAAGAGATCAAAGTCTTTTATAAGGTAAAGGGCGCACAAAATCTAATCCTTACTTCCGATGTGAACCATCTTATCGGGATGCCTGCCGGAAATTATTCTTACCTGGGAAGTGAAGTTGTTTATACCGAAGATGGTCTGATTAAGAATCCGAAAATGAATTGTCTTGCGGGAGCCTCTATGCCATTGAAAAAGGGAGTGGAAACAGTGATGAAATGTACAGGCTGTACACTGGGTGAGGCGATTGATATGGCCTCGAAAAATGTGGCATATATTTATAACCTCAGCGACAGGGGCACCCTTACCCCCGGTAAGCGCGCCGATATTATCTTATTCGAATTAAAAGATTATCAACTAAATATAAAGAAAACATTTTTGAAAGGCAGACTGGTTTACCAGGTATGATAAACTAAATTCCACACCTTATAAAGTGTGCCGTTTGCCTTGTGTCGTTTTTTGCGCGCTTATGAGAACTCTGGATTATATTGTTTTGTTCACTTATTTCATCTCCATAACGGCTTTTGGTATCTGGGTATCACGGAAGATCAGAACCAGTGACGGTTATTTTCGCGGCGAAAGAAAATTCAGATGGTACATAATGATCGGGCAGGCATTTGGTGTTGGAACACATGCAGAAATGCCTGTGGCCCAGACAGGTGCGACCTTCAGCCATGGATTTGCCACAATATGGTACCAATGGAAAAACATGCTGATCACACCTTTTTACTGGCTTCTGGCGCCTTTTTACCGCCGAAGTGAAAGGACCACAGTGGGAGAGATCATAGAGGACAGATACGGTAAAACCATGGGACTCGTCTATACAGTTTTTGCAATTACCTTCTTTGTTTTCTGTATGGGTGTTATGCTTCAGGGAGCAGCCAAGGTTATCTCAGTGGCCTCCGGAAACCTTATCTCACCGAACATGGTGGTTATGGCAATGACGGTAGCTTTCATACTCTATAGTTTTATCGGGGGACTTGTTGCCGCTGCATATACTGATTTCATACAGTCGTTCCTCATAATCACCCTGTCGGTCCTGCTAATTCCACTGGGACTTAAAGAGGTGGGAGGATTCCATTCGATGAGGGAAGTATTGCCTGAAAACTTTTTTGTTCTTTTAAGCAGTGAAAGCGGGATAGATGCCTTCACTATTGCGATGCTTGCAGTGAACGGTATTGTGGGAATAACCGCCCAGCCACACATGATATCGATGTGTGCAACAGGCAACACTGAAAGAGCCGGCCGTATAGGACAAACCTTCGGTTCGATGGTGAAAAGGCTTATCACAATAGGCTGGGCGCTCACAGGCCTTGTGGTGGCCGCTCTTGTAATCAGGACCGGGGTTGTTCTCCCTGATCCCGAGATGGCTTTCGGATATGCATGCAGTGTTCTCCTGGTACCGGGACTGACAGGTCTTATGCTTTCAGCTATCGTCGCGGCTAATATGTCATCATGTTCCAACTTCATGGTAAACACCGGAGCCCTCTTTACCAGGAATTTATACAAAAAATATATCAAGCCTCAGGCATCTGATAAAAACCTTTTATGGATGGGTCGTTATTCAGGCCTGGGATTATCTGTTCTGGCAGTTCTTTTTGCCCTTAGTATTAAAAATGTTCTTCATGCATTTCTCTTTACCGAAACCCTGGCCGCTTTCATGGGGATCATCTTTCTTGGAGGGATAATCTGGAAAAGGGCTAACAGATATGGAGCTGCGGCTGCTGTTGCAGGTTCTTTTGCATCTTATTATCTGATAAATATTATCTCGACCGGAGAGCTGATGCTCGTATATAAATGGCAGCCGGCTCCCTTTGGAATCGCAATGGGTTCAGGATTCTTTATATTCTGGCTGGTCAGCATACTTACTAAACCTGAAGACAACGGGAGAATTGAAATATTCTTCGATAACATGAGACGTAAGTCTGATGCAAAACAACCTGGTGCTGACGGGAAAAAGCCACTTGCCTCTGATACAGGCGACGACCTTCTTTTACTGGACCTTCCCGGATGGAAGTATAAAGACAGGCGTAGAAATTTCTTCAGACGATACCGCGAAGACACCGTCGGTTTCTTGCTGAGCTGGCTATTTGTAGGATTGCTGATCCTCCTGGCCTGGGGCATATTACAGATTTGATCTGCTCCTTTTACAAGTATTGAACGGGTCATGTCGAAAAAAGTAAAGAATTATTTTGATCCGGCCGACCGTTGTAATCATTTAGTGTTAGTTGCCAAACCGGCCAATAAATGATTTTCTGCATTTAATTTTGAAATTATTCTCTGAATTAGTATCTTTATAAGATATATCATATTTTGAAAAGATGGGAAACTTCGGTGTAACAGAGATCCTTCTGATCTTACTTGTTGTGGTGCTTCTTTTCGGAGGACGAAAAATTCCCGAACTGATGAAAGGTCTGGGGCAGGGTTTAAAAGATTTCAAGAAAGCCTCAAGAGTTGAGGATGAACCTGAAAAAATGAAGACGGAGCCAAAAGAGGAAGATAAAAAGTAGCTGATAGTCTCCGGCTCTTTTATAATCAATTACTCAATCAGTGTTAAGGTACTTCGGTACCTTTCTGTGTTTAGTCGCCTGCTCATAACCATAAGCAATTTCCAATAAAACAGGTTCACTCCATGCTCTTCCAAAAAATGAGACTCCCACAGGCAGGTCCTCAACGAATCCCATGGGAACCGTAATTGACGGATAACCCGAAATAGCTGCCAGCGAAGAACTTCCTCCCACGTAATGGTCGCCAAGCAAAAGATCAGTTTTCCAGGCAGGAGAACCTGTTGGAGCCATCAGGGCATCAAGCCTGTAGGTATTCATTATTTTGTCAATACCTTCTTCCCTGGTGGCCCTGAGCATCGTGGCCAGTGCACGTTTATACTCAGGAGTGTTCAGATCACCCTTTTTTTCAGCCATCTCAAGTATCTTCTGGTCAAAATACTTTAACTCAACCGGATCTTTCTTATTGAATTCTATAAGCTCTTTAATGCTTTTGACAGGAGCACTCTCTCCCAGCTCTGAGAAGTACTTATTCAGCCCGTCCTTAAACTCATATAGCATTACTTCAAATGACGCATCATCATATTTATTATCACGCGGCAGATCTATTTCAATTACTTCGGCGCCCTGAGCTTTGATATCCTTAACTGCATTTATAATAAGGGAATCAACACGGTCTGAAAAGCCCATCGACTTTTTTAACAGACCTATTCTTTTGCCTTTTAAGCCATCTTTTTTCAGGAATTGTGTATAGTCTGTCATATAATTTCCCCCGGAGGACATTGTTTTAGAATCTCTGGGATCAACACCTGTCAGTACTCCAAGGCATATTGCTGCATCTTCAATGGTGCGACCCATCGGGCCGGGGGTATCCTGAGTGAATGAAATTGGGATTATACCCGAACGACTTATCAATCCAACGGTAGGCTTAATACCTGCAATTCCGTTATTGTTTGATGGACAAACAATTGAACCATTGGTTTCAGTTCCTATCGCCACCATACACAAATTGGCTGATACTGCTACTCCCGATCCCGAGCTCGATCCGCATGGATTGCGGTCAAGAACATACGGATTTTTTGTTTGCCCTCCAACGCCACTCCATCCACTCGATGACATCATCGCCCTGAAATTTGCCCATTCGCTCAGGTTCGTCTTGGCAATGATGACAGCACCTGCTTCTCTCAGTTTTTTTGCAACCCAGCTGTCGGCAGCAGGAAATGAGTTTTGCAGAACAGTGGCCCCGGCGGTTGTTGGCATTTTATCATGAGTATCTATATTGTCCTTCAGCATGACAGGTATCCCATGCAATGGTCCCCTTATCTTACCTTCAGCCATCTCCCTGTCCAGTCCGGCAGCTATCTGAAGAGCATCAGGGTTTATTATAATTACCGAATTCAATTCCGGTCCATATTTATCAATCTCAATTATCCTGTCGAGAAAGGCAGAAACAACATCAGTGATACTATAACTGCCATTTTCATACCCCTGTCGTAATTGTGTTATTGTCATTTCCTCCAGCCATGAATTATCAGCCTCTTCCTGCGATGTTTTCTGAACTGGGGACTTACAGCCTGCAACCAGCAATAATGAAATTGTCAGGAGAATTAATGATTTGTCTTTTAGTGGTTTCATGAAAATCAGGATTTGATTAATACACTATTGTAAAAATAATAAAACATTGCAATATTCATATGTTTAGAAGCCCATTCTGGACGTCTCTACATCCATATTCTGGCGTCTTAAAAACATTACTTTAAACGATTTTAATTCATCATTTTGAATATATTTGTTTAATAATATGCTTACTGGAATATGAAAAATATTTACCTTCAGGTTATTGATAAGTATGTTAATAATCTTCCTCTTGCACTTGCTACTGTGATAAAGACCATGGGATCTTCACCACAGAAGCCAGGGGTCTCAGCCTTATTTGGACCATCGGGTCTTGTTAGCGGCACAATCGGAGGAGGAGTGCTTGAAGGGAAAGTACAGAAAATTGCTGCTAAAACGATTCATCTTAAAGAGTCGGGACTTTATCAGTTTAAGCTTAATAAAGGTATTTCGGAAAAGGAGGAAGCAATATGCGGTGGACAGGTGTCAGTACTGATTGATACAGAACTTGAAAAGAGCATTGCCGTATTAAAGGAAATCAGGAAATCGATAATTGAGAGGACTCCTGGTGTTTTTATCACTCTAGTTAAGAAATCGAGCGGAACACGGGTATTTATTGATCGTTTCTGGACTGATGGGAAAAAGGAACTCCCCTTGCAAAGAGAGTATCTAATTAAAATTGAACCTGCAATAAGCAACATGTTTCAGGTGACAAAGCCAAATGATTTCAGGGAATTTGAACTTTCCGGACCGGATGAGAAACCTTCGGTATTCTGTTTTCTGGAACTTGTCCGTCCACTGCCAAAACTCATTATTGCAGGTGCCGGTCATATTGGGAAAGTCGTAGCCCAATTTGGGCAATTACTTGATTTTGAAGTTACTGTTATTGACGACCGTCCAGAATTTGCCAATAGTCAGAATATCCCATATGCTGACAATATTATTGTTGAAGACATCGGCAAGGCAATGCAAAAAATTGAGAAAACTTCTGAGACATACATTGTTATTGTAACTCGGGGTCATAAAGACGATTCAGATGCCTTGAAGCATTGTATCGGATCAGGGGCATCATATCTGGGGATGATAGGCAGCAAAACTAAAATTGCTGTAATGCGTAAAGAGTTTATCAAAAATGGATGGGCAACCAGGGATCAATGGGATGAGATCTTTGCACCCATCGGCCTCGATATTAAATCTCAGACAGTTGAAGAAATTGCCGTGAGTATAGCAGCACAACTGATTCAGATAAGGAATAAAGAAAGGTAAAACCTTCTATTTGTCATACAAAGACCAAAACAACACACGTAAACATAATACGCAAATCAACTGTTATGGATGATATCTGGTCGATAATATTGGCAGCAGGTGAATCGAAAAGAATGGAAGTACCTAAAATGTTATTGCCTTTCGGCAATATGACCATTATTGAAAAGGTAATTGACAATGTCAGAAAATCGGGGATTAACAACATAATTGTTGTTTTAGGTGCAGATAGAAATAAAATTCTTAATACAGTTGAGCTTGAACACGTAATACATTGTTTTAATGATAATTACAAGAAGGGCATGCTGTCATCAGTGCAATGTGGTTTCAAATTGCTGCCCATAGATTTTAAGGCAGTTATGATTTTTCCCGGAGACATGCCCTTAATTTCACCGGAAATTGTAAAAAAAATCCTAAATTCATACTATCAAACCAGAAAGGGTCTGGTGGTACCTGTATACAGGGGAAAAAGAGGACATCCCCTGTTAATTGACAATAAATACAAGTATGAAATAGACAAAATTGACCCGGAAGAAGGACTTCGATCGCTGGCAGGTAAGTTCTTAAATGATCTGCTTGAGGTTGACACCGATGAAAAGGGCATAATTCATGATATTGACACTCGCGATGATTATTTAAATGCAATAAAACAAAATCACTAATTATGGAAGAGACTATTCGCTTTACATTAAATGGTAAACGAACCGTATTGGTAACGGACCCGGGCCAGACACTGCTTTATGTTCTGAGAAATCAGCTGGGACTTACCGGAACCAAATACGGATGCGGAATAGGGTTCTGCGGAGCATGTACTGTTCTTATAGATAATGAACCTGTGAGATCCTGCATGCTGCCGGTCAGCGATGTGGCCGGAAAGAAAGTTTTAACAATCGAAGGTCTGGCTTTAAATGGTAAACTTCATCCTTTACAGCAGGCTTTCATTGATCATGAAGCCCTCCAATGCGGTTACTGTACACCTGGCATGATAATGACAGCAGCAGCCCTGTTATTGAAAAAGGCTGCACCTTCACGTCAGGAAATAGTGGAAGGACTTGAGGAAAATCTGTGCAGATGCGGTTCACATAATCATATTATTGATGCTGTTGAAACAGCTGCCAAAGTAATGAGAGGAGGGAAGTAATCATGAAAAAGACAGAAATAAATATTAAGGAATCACCGCAATCCGAAAACGGTGGCGGAATGAAAAGAAGGAATTTTGTCAAGCTTCTTGGCGGTGGGATTTTCATTTTCTTCAATCCGTGGAATCCGTTTGATTTGTTAGCCTTACCGGCACAGCAGGCAAGAAGTCTGACAAAAGATTACAATGCATTTCTGCAGATTGCTCCCAATGGTACAGTTAGCTGCTTTACAGGTAAGATTGAGATGGGACAGGGTATTATAACCTCAATTGCACAACTGATGGCAGAAGAACTAAATGTTGCATTCGAAAAAATAAAAATGGTGATGGGAGATACCGATCTTTGTCCTTATGATGCAGGCACCTGGGGTTCTCAGACAATACAAACATTCGGACCAGCCATGAGAGCTGCGGCTGCTGAAGCAAAAGGAGTACTGCTCGGTATGGCTTCTCAACGGTTAAAAGTACCGGTTGAAAGGCTGGAAGTAAAGGATGGGATTGTTATTGATACAAAAAATCCGGGCACCAGAGTAAGTTATGCCCAGCTTGCACAGGGTAAGAAGCTTGAGAAGTACCTCGATGTCAAACCCGAGGCTGAGGATTATACCAGATTCACGGAAATCGGCAGATCATATAAACGAAGTGATTCCAGACTAAAGGTTACCGGACAGGCGAAATATACAGGTGACTTAAAGCTCCCGGGGATGGTTTTTGCCAGGATATTGCGTCCGCCATCGCACGGGGCAAAGCTTACATCAGTCGATGTTTCGGGAGCTGAACAGGTGAGAGGCACACAGGTCATCCGCGACGGAGATTTCATTGCAGTACTTAATGAAAACCAGGACCGGGCAGACGAGGCAATAGCTAAGATCAAAGCAGAATATTCATTCAATGAGCTGAAGGTTAATGACAAGAACCTCTATGACCGTATGGTGGGTGCAGATTCAAGAGTAACCGTTGTTAGGACCAACGGGGATCTGGAGGTTGGATTTAGGGAGTCAGACAAGATCTTTGAATCAGAATTTCACGACCCTTATGTTGCACATGCCCCTGTTGAAACCCATACTGCTCTTGCAAATATTGAAGGAGATAAACTGACTGTATGGGCTGCTACCCAGACACCTTTCGGACTGCAGGACGGCCTTGTCCGTGAACTGGG
>DCVC01000188.1:0-7176 GCA_002328625.1 Bacteroidales bacterium UBA2198 | reverse complement strand
TGATTAAACTGTGGGATTATAACGTATATTATTCAGGGACAAGAGGTTCTGATACTATTTACGATGTTCCTAATGCTAAAACAACAAGTTACAGCCAGAATATGAACGCCACGCAGATTCATCCCTTTTCAACAGGTCCGTGGCGCGCTCCGAATAATAATACAAACACTTTTGCAAGAGAATCGCAAATTGACATTATGGCTTCCGCCACCGGCACTGATCCACTTGATTTCCGTCTTAAGAACCTGACGGATGAGAAAATGATCGACTGTCTGAAAGCAGTTGCCGACAAGTTCGGGTATGTTCCGGGCATAACACCGGGAGGCAGAGGCATAGGTATAGCCTGCGGTCATGATGCCGGCACCTGGGTTGCACTTATGGTTGAGGTAAAAGTGGACACAACCACAGGAAAAATAAAAGTCGTTAGAGTTGCATGTGCCCAGGACATGGGATTATGTGTTAATCCTCATGGGGCAACCATGCAGATCGAAGGCTGTATTATTATGGGTTTGGGATATGCCCTTTCAGAGAAGATCCGGTTTGAAGGAGGCGATATTAAGAACCGGGGGTTTGACAGTTACGAGATCCCCCGCTTTTCATGGCTCCCAAGGATTGATTCCGTTATTCTCGACAGGAAGGATAAACCTCCAAGGGGAGGAGGAGAGCCTGCCATTATTGCTGTCGGGGCAATAATAGCAAACGCAGTTTATGATGCAACTGGCGCCAGATTGTATGCAATGCCATTTACTCCTTCACGGGTGCTCGAAGCACTTAAGAAGGTTTAGAGGAACAATGGCGCAAAGATTTAACGGAATATGTAATTGGAGCTAATTCCAAATTTCCCTTAGCACCGGATGTTGCAAAGCATCTGATAGAAGGCAGCTCTAATATCATGAAAACTCTATCTTTCCCCTGATTGTTTGTAACGAGGTAATTACCCTTCACAACTGCTGTTCAGGATTAATATTTTCTTTACTATTGAGAGGTTCTCTGGTTATCCGTGATTTATGGTTTTTGCGTCAAACCAGGTTTTAATTTTCCACTATTCCTGTAAATAAACCAATACGCCAGCGGTATAAAGAACAGACTCACTACAGTCCCCAACGACATACCACCGATTAATGCAAGGGCCATTGGACGCTGTAGTTCAACTCCCATGCCTGAAGCGAAAAGAATGGGCGCCGTCGATACCAGCGATGCCATGGCCACCATAACTATCGGCTTCAGACGCCTTGACCCTCCCGTATAAATAGCTTTTAATAGTGGCATGCCTTCCCGGCGAAGATTGTTAATCGTATCAACTTTAAGTATCGAGTCGTTGATTATCACTCCCGACATCACAATAAGCCCAATCATCGTCATAATGTTGATGGTCCCTCCCCAGAGCTTAACAAGCAGCAACGCTCCGGCTATGTCGATCGGTATCTCAAGAAGAACTATCAGCGGTTGTGTGAGGGATTCAAACTGAGCCGCCAGAATAAAATATAGCAACAGTAATGCGACAACCAGGACTATGGCAAGCTCCTTAAAGAGCCTCTGACCGGTTATAAGCCCGCCACTGAATTTCACATCAAGTGTGGGATCGGCCTTTACGAGGGCTTTGATATCTTGTGTTAGTCTGGCTGGTGTATTAGTCGTAATATTCATATTCACAGGTACATATTCGCCATTCATCCCCCCTTTGATTGTCTTGTAATCGTGTACTCTCTGAACCCTGACTATCTCTCTTACAGGAACCGGCTGGCCTTTTTTACTTATTACATACTGCTCTGCAATAATTTCGCTGATCTGTTTTTCCCTTCCGGTAAGGACAATGGGAAGCAACTCGTACGAAGCCCTAAGCTCACCTATATTGTACTGGTTAAGCGCTGCCTTAAGGGTGTTGAAAACAGTCATCGGCTCTACATCATAAAGAAGTAATATCCCCGGATCAAGTCTCAGGAGTATTTTGTCCTCAAGCGCTGGTGGCGATATACCGGCTTCGGGCCACCCCGACTGAAGATCCCCCACAACATCCAGCAACCGGTCGACAGGGGGCACTTCCTTCTCCTTCATCAGGCTCACCTCAACAACAAGTGGCGACTCCGCGGCAGAAAAGATCTTTTCAAAAATATTCTGCTGGGGAGCTGTTTCGATAACTGCGGCAGGATAATTCTGCCTTATGAATCTATATGAGTTCTGTTCAATAATATCCTTAAGACCATAATCTTTTGTCTTGATATACACTTTCGCCTGGGTGTACGACTGATCGTAGTCGCGGTTAAAAAGGAACTGCTGCTCCCCGATAAACAGGTTTGTCTGAAGAATCAGATCACTGTTCCCGTCAAGCAAATCCCTGACTCTCCTGAGATTCTCACCAATATCTATGTTCTCATTCCAGTCAATCGACACTACAAGTTCATCCTGTCGTACAGCCGGGAATCTCTCCTTTTCCATGGTCATGATAAGCCATACCATTATCCCGATAATTACAAGAAATGAGGCTATCATGGTTTTTCTGTACCTGAAAAAGAAGTCCATGCCACCTTCATATTTCTCTTCAAGCCGTTTAAGACTTATCCTTTTGACAAATTTTGTCAAAGCGCCCTCTTTGCCATTCCTGTAAAGAAGATAATAGATCGTGGGAAGAAGAGTAATTCCAACCAACAACGAAACACCCTGCCCTATCACTATGGCGATAGCCTGATCGTAAAAGAGAGCTCCTGCGATACCGCTCAGGAAGATAAGGGGTATAAAGACGGCACATGTAACGAGTACCGACGAGATCAGCGGGGTTATTACCTCGTTGGTTCCCTTCACGCAAGCCTGAACCAGCGAGAGGCCCCTGTCGATCCATTGTGTTATGTTCTCAATTATTACTATCGAGTTATCGATCATCATACCTATCCCGAGGATCAATCCTGCCAGTGAAATGATATTGATCGACAGACCAACAATATAAAAGAATAACAGGCTGATAACCAGTGTGGCAGGGATGCTGAAGCCTATTATCATCGGTGATTTTGCATCCCTGAGGAAGAAGAACATGAGGAAGAATGCCAGTATTCCGCCGGCAAGGAGACTCGACCTGAGGTTCGATATTGAATAATCGAGAAGGAGAGTCTGGTCCTGTGATATCTCAAAGTCGAGCTGAGGGTAATCCTTTCTGAAGATGCCTATCATCTCATCCATCTTCGATTCAAGTGAAGCCATTTTAGCCGACGACTCCTTGATTATGGCAAGCGTTGCAGCCCTGCCGTCGTTTGAGTAATAGAGTCCGCGCGGTCTTTCCTGCCTAATGCCGATCTCCGCAATCTCCTTGAGCTGCAGGAGACGGTTCCCCGACCTGATATAAATATCCCTCACATCATCAACTTCCTGAAGATAAGAGCTGAACTCAAGGTTATAGAGATACTTCCCGTCTTTCACCATAATACTTCCGATGTTGATATTATTGAGCCTGACTGCTTCCGTTATATCATCACCGGTTATACCGAGACTTCTCATTTTTTTTTCGTCGGGACTGACATAGATCTCTCTTTTGATCTGCCCGGTAATATCGGCCATTGCAACTTCAGTAAGCTGTTCGATCCTTTTCTTGATTACTGTTTCCGCGAATTCGCTCAGCTCTATGAACTTCTCATCTCCTGCCTGTTTGTCGGTGAGGGTTATGTTAAGCAGGAACACCGGAATATCCGTGGCACTTGCCTTTATTATTCTTGGACGT
Organism: Bacteroidales bacterium UBA2198; assembly: GCA_002328625.1. Taxonomy (GTDB): domain Bacteria; phylum Bacteroidota; class Bacteroidia; order Bacteroidales; family VadinHA17; genus LD21. Next base: position 3,470 of record DCVC01000188.1, on the reverse strand, counting down.
TCAAGGTTGCGGGGAAGGTTGTTCATGGCTCCGTCAACCTTTTCGTTCACCTCCATGAAAGCAAGATTTATATCGTTACCGAATTTGAACGACAATCTTATCAGTGCGCTTCCGTTGCGCGATTCTGATTCAATCTTGTCGATCCCGGGTACCTGGAGAAGGTTTCTCCGGAGAATGCTTACAACGGTGTTCTCCAACTCCCTTGCACTGACGTCGGACCTCGATACGGCAATGGTTATCTCGGGGATGTCGATATCGGGCATAAGCGACACCGGCAGCCTCACCGATGCCACGATTCCCAGCATCAGCAACGCCAGGAAGGTCATTATTACTGCTACAGGACGGGTTATCAGGAATTTTACCATGTTCTAATTAAAGTGATATATCAATAAAATGCTCCGAGCTCTGTGCGGTGTGCAATGTGCCCTTTGTCTTTCGGTAGCATGATGGGCTGATAAACAAACAGCCCTATAAGACTGAACACCAGCCCGCTTATCGTCCCTGCAGCCAGGGCGAACCAGAACCTTTCATCCTTTCCGGTAAGAAGGAAAGGTACAAGTCCCACAATTATCGCCAGCATGGTAAGGAATATCGGGATGATCTTGCCGTTGAACGCTTTCAGGTAAGCAATTCTCTCGGGCAGGGCCGGTTTACGTCTTCTGAGGCTGTTAAAGTCGTTAAGTATGTAAAGTGTTGCATTAACCACTATGCCGCAGAGCAGAATCAGTGCGGCGAACACCCCTTCGTCGGGTGTGATCCTGAAGAGATGGAACGTAAGGAAAACACCTATAAATGAGAAGGGTATTAAACTGATTACCGTAAAGGGCTGCCTGAACGATTCGAAGAGTATTGAGCAGATGAAATAGATTATCAGTATTACCAGGAAGATCAGATAATAATTTGTCTGCTTCTGGTTCCACGAAAAGGTGTATGACGCTGTCTGAGCCTTATATCCGAGAGGCAGCATCGCGTTGGTCTCATCGACATTTCTCTGCAGGATAATTCTTCCAAGCTCATAATTCCCGATAAAATCATAACCGACAGTAATGATATACTGCTGATCTTCTCGGCTGATGGCATTATCGGTTATCTCACGGTTGACGGTGGAGAAATCCTTCATCTTTATTAAGGATCCCGAGGGAGTCCGCATTGGGGCATTGTTAAAGCTCCAGTAATCATATTCCTCAGCCTGAAGTGATTTAATGCTCACCGGAGTTGTCACACCGTTTATATAAGCGGTCTGAAAGGGATAGGTGCTCTTTGAATAGCTGCGGGCTTCATTAAAGGCCAGGGCAATATCCGAACCGCTTTCGGCAAGGTAATATTTATCCATCACCAGCCTGTTGCGGTAGGTCCTTCTTGTTGCCCTGCTTATTATATAACCATCGGACGATATTCCCAGCAGGTACACATCTTTTATCCTTCCCTTCCCGCTTATGATAAGCCTTTCCCTTATTCCCTCAGCATAACCGTACAGCTCATCGTAATTATAACCCTTCATGATTACTGAATAGGTAGTTCTGATATAATCGCTGTAAACCTGGTTGCTGAATGCCTTCCCGACGCCGTATACCGAAGCGTGATAACTGCCGATACCGTTCATGTAGTCCTCGATCCGTATTTTCANNGCCCATGCAGGTTGTATTAAGATCGTGTATTGTGAGCCCCTCCTCGCTGAGTCCTATGTTGACAGTCAGCCTTGTCCTCCGAGCCTCATCGGAACTGCTGTAATAATAGAACCTGCTGTTTCTGGTTTTCTCGTTAAACAGCCGGAATGTACCGCCAAGAGCTTTATTTATAACAGGTTTTATGTTCTGGACATATTTCCTGTTACCCAGAGTCTTATTGTATAATCTCTGAAACTTTGTAATATCCTCATCCTTAAACTGACTGCTCCGGACTTTGGGGAGAGAATCGGGCAGATAGAAGACAGGCAGTCCGAAGATGAGTATTGCTGCAATTATGAAGGCTGTCCTGTACCTGATTATGAAGTTGATACTCCTCAGGTAAAACTGAGTAAGCTTTACAATTTTTCTTTTCCTTCTGATTATCACCGCGCTGAAATTTGGTGAGAGCCTGATCTTTGTCAGAAGTGAAGGGATGAAGAAAAGGGCCACAGCCAGTGAAACGGAAAGATTTATTATCATCACGGCAGCAAAATCGGAAAGAGTCACTTTCGAGGCCTCATCAAGGAAAAAGATAACCACAAGTGCCCCGATCGTAGTAAGCGTTGCAGCAAGAAGTGATATCCCCACTTTCCTGTTCCTGTGACATCTTATGTGATCGGTCATAACTATCGTATTGTTGATGATTATGCCGAACGAGACTGTTATCCCCGCGAGGGAATAGAGATGGATCTCCAGTTTAAAGAGATAATAGAAGACAAAAGCGATGAATATATTGGCAACGAGGCTGATAGCTATTATAAGAAGATATTTGAGTTCCCTGCTTACAATGAGCACGAACATCAGCAGGAGCACCACTGAAAGAAGGGCCCGGAAGACGTTTTTAACAATCTCTTCCTTAAGGAAGACAGTGTTGTCTGCCGATATCCTTATGCTGTAACCGGGGGGAAGCTCACTCCTTATACTCCTTAATACGTTCTTTACCCCTTCGGCAACCCTGATGGTGTTTACGTTTCTTCCTGCGTTTACATTCATGTTTACCGTATTAAGTCCGTTAATGCGGTAATAGCTCTGCGGCTGTTGCTCTTTCAGCTTCACCTGCGCCACATCGGAAAGATGTATTATACGTCCGGAGGTCATGGCAACAGGTATGTCGTCCCATCTGAAGCTGTCCGATCTGTTGCCTTTCAATGTAATGTAGGTTCTTCTCGTATGTCCCCCCGTAAGAGTTTCTGTGGCACCTCCTATTTCCGCTTCGAGGAGGTAACTGTTAACGGCGTTGCTGATGGATGAAGCGCTTATCCCGAGTGCGGTAAGCCTTTTCTGATCGTAAATGATCTCCCACTCCTGGGGTGTGGCGCCGTATATGTTCACGCTGTAAACACCCTCAACGACCGAGACAGCAGGTTTTATCATCTCTTCAGCCAGGGTGTATATGTATGAAGAGCTTGCGTTACCGTTCACCTGCAGGCTCAGGATCGTTGTGCCTGTTTCGTTCGAGGGCATGTTCATACTGATAACAGGGTATGATACCCTGTCTGGAAGCCTTTTGCGTGATTCCCTGATAAGTGATGCCACTTCGAACCTTTTTGCCCTCAGGTCGGTATTCCTGTCGAACTCAACCGTAATTCTTCCTGATCCGTTGTTTGTAGTTGAGGAGATCTTTTTCACTCCGGTTACCGTTCCCAGCACTCCCTCGAGTACCGATGTCACTTCCTGTTCGACGACCCGTACCGGCGCTTGGGGCCAGCTCCATCTTATAGTCAGCGATGGAAGATATCTGGTAGGGTTAAGCTGAAGGGAAAGCAATGGGATCATTGCCGCACCGACAATGATCAGCATCAC
>DCVC01000180.1 GCA_002328625.1 Bacteroidales bacterium UBA2198 | reverse complement strand
TCTGCGTACAATGCATCAAGAATTCTTCCGGCAATATGCTCAAGCAGATGAGATTTCTTTTCCATCTCAAACCTGACAATCTCATATGCCCTCTGGTAATTGACAGCATCTTTTAAACTATCACTTTTTGAAGGAATTGTCATATTGGTTTCAATGAACAGGTCAACCAGAAATCGACTCCCGACAATCTGCTCTTCCCTGAAATGACCGTGAAATGAGTAGAACTCCATGTTTTCGATTTGAATAAGACCCATAGCAGAAAACTATTTTAACTCATTAAACATCTAATTGTAAGGGCTGAAGTCCGGTAGTTAACTATCCTCCAACCACGGCTTAAAAGCCGTCGTTAATTCTGTTAATTAATTAACAATAAGCTTCTTAAGTTAAAAACAACAAAAATCAAATAAATATTTCTTAAAAATATTTGGTTTATATTATAAACTTATTTATATTTACAACATATTTGCATTTTGTAAATATCTACTTATAAAAATAATCATTATTATGGAAAACGATGAAAGAATTCAGACAACTGAGGAGAGCCTCAGGATCATAACAGAAATGATAAGTAAAACAAAAGTTAACATCAGGCAGAGTAGTTTTCACCTGCTGTTCTGGGGATGGTTGATTTTCTTCTGCAGTCTTTCGGAATACCTGCTTTTAAAACTGACCGATTTTTCAAGTCCCTGGTATGTCTGGTATTTGGTTATACCGGGTGTTTTTGTATCCATGATCTACGGTTTTATAAAAGGCAGGAAAGAAAGGGTTTACACTTATGCCACAAACCTCTATGTATGGACATGGATTGCATTCATGGCATCAGCGATCGTTCTGTTCATAATTATATGGGGCCGCTGGGAGCTGTTTGCTTCACTTATCCTTGCAATGGCTGCATTGCCAACTTTCATCTCCGGGATCATTATCAAATTCCGCCCCTTGTTGATCGGGGCAGTAATCTTCTGGATACTGGCCCTTATTGCTCGTTTCGGGGGTCATGATATAGCTTCACTGGCGGTGCCGGTTGCAATGCTGGCTGGTTATCTCATTCCGGGTTACATGCTGAAAAAACAAGCTGGTTATGAAACGGTTTAAGGAACTTGATCCCCTTCTTCATTCCCATCTGAGGCTGGCAGTCGTTTCGCTCCTTATGGGTGTTGAGTCAGCTGAATTTACATATCTTAAAGAGCAAACCGGAGCTACGGCAGGAAATCTCAGTGTCCAGCTTACCAGGTTAAAAGAGGCCGGATATATTGAGATTACAAAGAGATTCAGCAATAATTATCCTCAAACACTCTGCAGGATTACAACATTTGGCAGGCAAAGGTTTATCGAATATGTCAAGACGCTCAAAGATTACCTTAACCCTGATAACCATTAAAGAATTATTAACCACTGAGTTACACTAAGTGTCACTGAGAAAACACGGAGTTTTCATTATAAAAACAGTGTTACACCGTGTTTCTCCCGTGTAAATCCGTTGTCAAACCATGGAAAAAATCGTTATCAATTCATCAGAGGGTTATAAATTCATCCTATTTTTGTAGTCTTAAATAAAAAATGGATGAACGAAGAGAAAATCAGGGAAAAAGAGGAATCAAAGGCTCCGGTAAGTTTTATTGAACAATTTATTATTGATGATCTTAAAGCTGAAAAGAACAACGGAAGAATTCATACACGGTTCCCTCCTGAACCGAACGGTTATCTGCATATAGGCCATGCAAAAGCCATTTGTCTCGATTTCGGTATGGCTCAAAAATACGGAGGGAAATGTAATCTCCGTTTCGATGATACAAATCCTGTAAAGGAGGAGGTTGAATATATTGACTCCATTAAAGAGGATATTCACTGGCTTGGATTCGACTGGGAAGATCGTGAATTTTATGCATCAGATTATTTTGGGAGGCTCTATGGTTTTGCTGTTGACCTTATAAAGCGGGGGCTTGCCTATGTTGATGATCAGCCTGCCGAGGTTATATCTGCTCAGAAAGGCACTCCCGGTCAATCGGGAATTAAGAGTCCATATCGCAGCCGCGATATAGCTGAAAGCCTTGATCTCTTTGAGAGGATGAACAGGGGAGAATTTGATGAGGGAAGCAGGGTGCTGAGGGCAAAAATCGATATGACCTCGCCTAATATGCATATGCGCGATCCAATCATTTACAGGATCATTAAAGCTGCTCATCACCGGACGGGAGAAACATGGAAAGTCTATCCAATGTATGACTTTGCACATGGCCAGAGTGATTATTTTGAAGGTATCACACATTCACTCTGCACCCTTGAGTTTGAGGTTCACCGGCCTTTGTACGACTGGCTTATTGATCAGCTTAAGACTGACGATTACCGCCCAAGGCAAATTGAATTCAACCGGCTCAATCTCACCTACACCATGATGAGCAAAAGACGACTCCTTGAGCTGGTTCAGGAAGGTAAAGTATCAGGATGGGACGATCCAAGGATGCCGACACTCTGCGGTCTCCGCCGCAGGGGATACACACCCCGGTCAATAAGGAGGTTTATCGATCTGATCGGTTATACCAAGGTTGAAGCAATAAATGATGTTTCACTCCTTGAACATGCTGTTCGGGAAGATCTTAATATCAATACCCCAAGGGTCTTCGGCGTATTGAATCCAATGAAAATCATTATCTCCAACTACCCTGAAGAAAAACTGGAGAATGTAACCCTTATAAATAATCCGGAAGACGAGAGTATGGGGACAAGAGAGGTTCCTTTCAGCCGTGAGGTTTACATAGAGCAGGAGGATTTTATGGAGAATCCCCCGCATAAGTTTTTCAGACTTGCACCGGGAACTGAAGTAAGATTAAAAGGTGCATATATAATTAAATGCACCGGTGTAAGAAAGAATGAAAATACCGGAGTTGTTGAAGAAGTATATTGCACTTATGATCCTGATACCCGAAGTGGCGGCAATGCATCAGAGAAAAAAGTAAAAGGGACACTCCACTGGGTTTCGGCCCAGCATGCAATTGATGCAGAGGTGCGTTTATATGACCGCTTATTTAATCATGAAGATCCGGCCGGACAAAAAGATAAGGACTACAGGCAGTTTCTCAATCCCGATTCTCTCAGAATCCTGAAGGGATGCAAACTTGAGCCTTCAATGAGGTCCGTCAGGCCTTTGGATAAGTTTCAATTCCAACGACTGGGATATTTCTGTGTTGATTACGACTCCACAGAATCCAACCTTGTTTTTAACAGAACGGTATCGCTGAAGGATACGTGGGCGAAGGTTAAGAAATAGTCGTGCAGTCTTACAGTCGTGCAGGTCGTGCAGGTCTCGATTTCTTTAATATTCATATCTTTTTGTAATTTTAGCTAATAACTTAAACTCGTGCTAAAATGACAATAAATAAGGATTTTGAAGACTTGGCAATCTGGAAGATATCAGGGGAATTAACTAATTTGATTTATTCAGATTTCAGAAAATGCAATGATTTTGCATTTAGGGATCAAATTACAAGGGCAGGAATTTCGGTAATGAATAATATAGGTGAGGGTTTTTGCAGAAACAGTGATGCCGAATTTCGGCAGTTTCTTAATATCTCAAAAGGGTCAGTTGGAGAAGTTAAAAGCACGTATTACATTGCTGAAGATCAACAATATGCTGATTCTGACATCACAATGGATAGAAGAAATAAGTGTCAGAGGCTGACAAACAGCCTGAGCAGTTTCATGAAATATCTTAAAACCAGTAATAAATCCTGACCTGCAAGACCTGCACGACTGGCATGACTTGCATGACTAAATACCTTCAGGACAAAATCCGTGTTTGAGATTATCAAAATAAATGGTAAATAATTTTCACGGATTTTATATATCTTTGCACCCCTTATTGCTCCGTGGTGTAATTGGCAACACGTCTGACTCTGGATCAGAAAAGTCCAGGTTCGAGCCCTGGCGGAGCAACAAAAAGAGTGAGAGTGAGAGCGGGAGCGAACGCCTTACTCAGTTCTCGCACTCACTCTCACACTCACACTTTACGACGGCAGGGCGAGACAAGGAATCCCGCCGTGAGGGATGACGCAGTTCCGTGACAGCGGAAAGTGACGATAGCGACAAATATAAAATATACGTGCAGAAATAAATTCCATTTGATACAGAAAACTCTGTCGCTTCAAATTGATAAATGAGGGCATTCATTACCTTTCCAGTTTTGTGGATTATCCAACACATATTTTCTGATGCGTTTTAATTGTCCGGTCGTACAGATAATAGTATCGTAAAATCCACGCTGCCAGGAAAAATGACCACCTAAACTGTGTACATGTTTTGTTACTGCAGATTTATATGAACGGACAACAACCGATAATGAACCGGATTTCGGTGAAATGGATGACATGGTTTCGTTTACCAGGTGTGCTGCATCAAATGGTTGTAGGGGCGTTGCATGCAACGCCCCTACTATCGGCATTTCGATAGATCGTTTAATAACGATAATCCCATGTATATGGTCGGGCATAACCACGAATGCATCCAGATCGATAAACGGAAAATGAACCGGTATTTCATACCACAATTGAGATGCGATGTGTCCGATTTCAGACAGATGCATTTTATCATTGACCACATTACCAAACCATTCCGTCTTTCTGGCAGTACAAATTGTAACAAAATATTTCCCGGTCCGGGAATAATCCCGACCGGCATAACGCAATGAATTATATCGGAATCTATTTCTTAAAAGCGAGCACATAAACCAAACCTCAGCGATTTTATGCAAAATACAAAACTTCTCCGAATTCCGAAAACCCTGATGTTAGATCCTTGTTGTCTCACCATGTATGTCATGTACTGTCAGACCGTCTTATAGTGGTTAAAGAAGGACTGATTTTCCACGGCATTCGTTGGTTAATATCAGCTTCTTCCAAACCAAAAAAACTTGACTTTGGTGTAAATAGTGTTTAACTTGCATAGTGAAATATACTCCAGATGCCAGGCATTATTGAAGATATAATTACGACATCCGCCTTTGCTTAAGCTACGGCGGACACGTCCTTATCAGCTACCGGCAGAAGAATGAAGGGGCGATGGAGCGAGGGAGCGAGGGGGCGAGGGAGCGAGGGGGCGAGGGAGCGAGGGGGAGAGGGAGCGAGGGGGAGAGGGAGCGAGGGGGCGAGGGAGCGAGGGGGCGAGGGAGCGAGGGGGCGAGGGAGCGAGGGGGAGATGGAGCGAGGGGGAGATGGAGCGAAGCGGAAAGGAGAGAAAAAAGATGCACGACCCAGGAAACTAAAAGGTTACGACTGCAAGACCTGCAAGACTTTTAATATTTTTAGCAAAATGAACACCTGACATGCCAAGCTTAATCCCGGGATACGAATACGACATCTTCATCTCCTACCGCCAGAAGGACAATAAAGGCGATAAGTGGGTGAGTATGTTTGTTGAGGCTTTAAAAACTGAATTAGAGGCTACGTTTAAAGAGGATATTTCAGTTTATTTCGACGAAAATCCTCATGACCGCCTTCAGGAAACCCACAATGTAGACAAGAGCATTGAAGGAAAGCTTAAATGTCTCATCTTTATTCCCATCCTTTCCCAGACCTATTGCGATCCCAACAGCTATGCCTGGCAATATGAGTTCCTTGTATTTAAAGAACTTGCGAAAGAGGATTCCTTTGGCAGTGATATCAGGTTAAGGAGCGGTAATGTCGCAAGCAGGATTCTCCCAATACGGATACACGATCTTGACCAGGAAGACATAAAGCTGTTTGAAAAGGAGACAGGCAGCGTTCTGAGAGCTATGGATTTTGTATTTAAGACTTCTGCAGGCGTAAACAGACCTTTGAAAGTCAATGAGGATCACCCGCTGGATAATCTTAACAAAATATTTTATGCTGACCAGATTAACAAAGTGGCTCATGCAATAAAGGAAATCATTCATGGAATGAAAACAAATTCCGCTGAGGTGGTAAAAGGGGAGGATCAGCTAAAAGAATCATTTAAAGAAGTCAGGGAAGAAAAGAGGAAGATTGATCAAGGGAAACCTGTCAGAGCAAGTAAAGTCATTGTATTATCCATATTAGCTATTGTTGCACTATTAATAATTGCTGCAGTAATTGCTTATCCGAAGATATTCAAGCAAAATACTTTAGAAAAACTGAGGTCATCAGGTGAGAGAATTTCAGTTGCAGTAATGCCATTTCAGAATATGACGAATGATACATTATGGAATGTATGGCAGGAGGGGATAAAGGATATTCTTGTCTCTTTCTTGTCAGCATCAGAAGAATTAAATGTCAGAGACCCGGAATCTGTAAGAAGTATAGTTGAAAATGAAGGCCATTCTGATTATGCCTCAATCACTCCCTCTATTGCCAGGGTTGTCTCCAGAAAGCTTGAGGCAGATGTTTATATAAACGGCAATTTAAAGATGGCTGGAAACACTTTAAGACTATATGCACAACTAATTGATTCTAAATCTGCCGTGGTTTTTAAGTCTTTCCTGACAGAAGGCAAAAATGATGAAGAAAAGATTTTCGGGCTGGTTGATTCACTCTCAGTCGCAATTAGGGATTTTCTTTTAGTACATGAATTAAAAAGAGGGTACTCCGCTGAGCACCGGAATGTAGTATTTACATATTCGCCTGAGGCTTACCGTAATTTTATGCAAGGTGAAAAATTGTTCAGTAATCAAGATTATGTTTCAGCAAGAAAATTGTTCTCTCAGGCTATAGCCATCGATTCAAACATGATTGTCTCACTCTTGTACACATCCGTCTCTTATGGTAATCAGGGATTGTATGAACAGGCAAAAGAGTGGTGTATAAGGGCGTATAATAAGCGTGAATTTATACCAATAAGGGTTAAACTTTACACTGAGTGGCTATATGCATATTATTTTGAAACTCCATACGAAGAGATAATCAGCTTAAAAAAACTGATCGCAGTTGATGACCAGGCCCCGAGGCCTTATTATCTTTTAGGCCTGGCTTACCATTCCTTGTATAAGTATGAAAACGCAATAAGCGCATATGAGAAAAGTCTGGAGATTAAAAAAAAATGGGGGATGAAAGCGGGTTGGATCTACGATTATATTAACCTTGGGGAAGCTTACCATAAAGCCGGAAAGTACAGGGAGGAAAAGAAAATATACAAAAAAGCCGGCCCTGAGTTTCCGGATGACCCGGAACTTCTGTACAGAGAGGCGGTTCTGGCATTACATGAGGGTAAGACAAATGCTGCAAACAGCATAATTGAAAAGTACATTTCAATTCGTAAAGGCAGTTCAGCATCAGAGGCAGTTATTGCAACAAATCTGGCCGGGATTTATTCTGAAGCAAATCTGCCTGACAAAGCAGAGAAATATTACCGGGAGGCACTTTCCCTGGAACCCGAAAATCCACGGAGGCTGAATAGTATAGCTTATTTCCTGATTGATAAAGACCGGAACATTGATGAAGGCTTGCAGCTTATTGAAAAAGCACACATGTTAAATCTTGACGAATTCTATTACACAGATTGCAAGGGCTGGGGTCTGTATAAGCAGGGTAAATATGAGGAGGCACTACGGCTTCTTGAAAGAAGCTGGGAACTGAAACCTGTCTATGATCACGAAGTGTATCTGCATTTGGAAGCAGCAAAAAAGGCTGTTGCCGGTCAAAAGAATAATTAACTTACCCAGGAAGATGTACGCAGAGAGCAGTTGTAGTGGCGTTGCATGCAACGCCCTTACAATTTTTTTCGAAAATTTTATTTTATCAGATTATTAATCATTAATTTGCAATAGTGTCCGATTAAAAGTATGAGATTACCTGCGGTGAGCTCGTCCCGCGATTGTGCGGTACTCGGTTCTTCGCTCTGAAACACAATTTATAAAAGAATAACCCATGAATTACAACGCATCAGTATCAGCAGCAGCAGTAAAAAATCATCTCCTGGTATTAATATTATTCATTTCCTTTTTGATTTTTTCAGCATCCTGTACCCGGCGCACTGCTGCACCTGAAATTACCTTTCCCCTCAAAGATTATGTAATGGCAGGGGATGACGCATTCAGTTATAAGATAACTGACTCGGTGGCTGGTGAAAACTGGAAAGCATGGTCTGTGAAGATGGTCTCCGGCACATGGCTTACGGAAAAGGATGTTGACTCCGTAACCTGGTGGC
>DCVC01000353.1:2912-11337 GCA_002328625.1 Bacteroidales bacterium UBA2198 | reverse complement strand
GGCAATATCTATAAGACAATCAAGATCGGTAGCCAGACATGGATGGCTGAAAACCTTAAAACCACCAGGTACAATGACGGTAGTCAGATAACTAATGTCCGCTGGCTCAATGGTGATATTTCTTATAAAGATATATATGGAGCTCTTTATGACCATTACATTGTAAATACAGGTAAACTTTGTCCAACAGGCTGGCATGTACCAACAGATGAAGAGTGGAAACAATTGGAGATAACATTAGGGATGACACGGGCTTCAGCTGATACCAGTTATGCGGATTTTGATGTGTTTGGCGTGGGTGAACGTGGCACAGATCAGGGAGCCCAGATGAAAGCCACAGTCGGATGGATCCCCTGGGGAGGCAAATTGGTTACAGGTGCCAATACGAGCGGTTTTTCCGCACTTCCTGCTGGAGATAACGATGGGGGAACTGCAGGATGTTGTACAACCTTTTGGTGTTTTGGAGATGCATGGGGTCGTAGTCTTTCAAGCACTGATTCGAAAGTTGGGCGCGCTATATATGGTGAGAACTGTGGACTTAGTGTACGATGTATGAAAGACTGAACAAAGATAGAATACCTGTAATATACTTTCTGAAGTCAATATTATATTGATTTTGTGGTAATTAACCTCACTCTGAGGTATACTTAAATAAGATTTTAAAGTAAAGACTTTAATGAGATGAAAAAAGTTTAGGATTTTTTCAAGGAGTATCGCCTTTGCTGATCTTTATAGTTGCCTCCTGCACAAAAGATCAAGATTCTCTGGCTGACAAATCAATTAAAATTGCAGTTGTGCCTGACATTCATTACACTCATCCTTCACTTTTACCGGATGATATTGAAGATAGTCCGTCCCTGATGACATACCTTGGCCTGTACCGTAAACTTCTGGAAATAAGCGATCCCATTTTCAGAAAAGTCCTTTCAGAACTGATCGCTGAAAAACCTGATATTCTCCTTGTCCCGGGCGATTTAACGAAAGACGGGGAACTGATTGGTCATGAAGTTGTGGAAGACCTTCTTCAGGATCTTGAAAATAAAGGAATTAAAGTATTTGTAGTTCCCGGGAATAACGACATACTTAATCCTGATGCATTCTCATTTACGACCGAACCTCCTGTTCCTGTCAACAGTATTACTCCGGAGCAATTCGCTGAAATATATGGTAATTTCGGATATGGCGAGGCTCGTTATAGAGACAATAATTCTCTAAGTTATATTTGTGAACCATACACTAATTTATGGATTCTGTGAATTGATAATATTAAATATACCACAACGGAAAACGGTCGTAAAGTAAGCGGAGAAATAAATCCTGCCACTCTCGCTTAGATCGAGGATAAAATGACAGAAGCCCGTCAGAAAAACATCAATGTTCTGGCGATGATGCATTATGGGCTGGTTGAGCATTATGCCGGACAGAAAAATGTGGAACCATTGATCTCGAACTCGCAAAATACTGCAATGGTTCTGATTAATGCGGGGATTAGGTTTATGTTTACCGGGCACTATCATGCAAATGATAGTGCGGAATTTACATATGAAGGGAAGACCCTGTATGATATTCAGACCGGCTCACCTGTGACGCCGCCAAGCACTTACCGGATAATGGAGCTGAATGAGAATTTTTTAAACATCGTATCAAAGCATGTGACAGATATCAGTGCCCAATTGCCGGGTGGTGTCAGCTTTCTGACTTATTCGGATGTCAACATCACCAGCCGTCTGAACAGTTTCTTTACTTATTACCTTCATAAAATGTTCGGGCTGCCTGAACAGAATGCAGCCAATCTGGCTCCTTATGCTATAGGGGCTTATAAAGCCTATTTTGCAGGAGATGAAAAGATATCAACGGAAGAAACTGATAAACTGAATGCTCTGCCGCCGAGCCTCAATCCTTTGGTAACTATACTGAAAAGTGTATGGACTGATCTGACACCAGCAGATAACGAGATTCAATTAATGTTGAAATAAAACAGCTTATTCTTCCTACTGCTGATAGTCGTTTCAACAGGATCATGCACTCTGAGATCGGAATTCATTGTCTTCTCTCCCGATAGAAATTTGAAGGCAGTTGTGAAATTCGACCGCGATCATGGAACATTATCCTATAGTGTTTTCAGCAGAGATAATGAGATCATCCTTCCGGGCCGGCTGGGAATAAATACTGACGCCGGGGATTTCAGCTCAGAAGTTAAACTGAAAAAAACTTCCATAAGAATTGTCGATGAGACAATGAAAAGGGAAATTATTGAAGTGAAAACCAGTTCATCCTTAATTCTCGATCTGCTGGCAAGAGGAGGCTTTGCCTGCCGTATCTCATTAAAAGACTAACAGGCTCTTTTTTCAGCACTCCCAACGATAAAAAGTTGCAAACCGGGTATAGATTTTGTGTCTCTGATGTCTAATAATTCCAAACATTAATGCTGTTGTTATTCGATCATATAGGATTGTAGGAGTAAAATTTGTATAAAATTTATAATATATTAACAATATTGTGTAAACAAAAATGTTTATATTTGCGCTATGAAAACCAAATTGCCAATAATAAAAGGTATCCATCCCGGATTAATTCTCGAGCGTGAGCTTAAACAACGCCATTTGCATAAAGGGCCGTTTGCTATTTCTTTGGATGAATACCCACAGACAATAGTATCGATTACTAAAGGAAAGAGAAGGATGAATGCAAATCTTGCTTTGAAAATTGAAAAAGCTTTAGGAATTGATGAAGGTTATTTTATGACTTTGCAGGTTTTTTATGATATTAAAGAATTAAAGAAGAAACAATATAAATTACAACCTGATTTTACTAAATTAAGGCATATTTTATTTTGGGATACAAAAATTGAAAACATTGATTGGGAAAGACAGAAGAATGCCATAATAAAAAGAGTATTTGAAAGGGGGAACGAGATTGAGAAAAATGAAATCATTCGATTTTATGGAATAGAAAATGTCAACAGAATATCGAATATGAATGGTAAGTAGCCTTCATTACAATATTATAAATCCTTTGTTATTAAAGATCCTGAAAATTCTAATGGGGGCAAATGAATTTAAGGATTTCAGATTAGTTGGAGGAACAGCTCTTAGTTTATATAGGGGGCATCGGGCATCAGCAGACATAGATCTTTTTACTGATGCTGAATATGATTCAATTGACTTTAACGTGATTGATAAATTTCTCCGTAAAACATTTTCATATATTGACACAAGTGATTACAAAATTGTTGGCCCGGGGAGATCATATTTTGCAGGCAATAGTAAGGATGATTGCATAAAACTGGATCTGTTTTATATTGATAAATTTATCCGGGAGGTTGTGTCAATCGACGGGATCAGAATGGCATCAGTAGAAGAAATTATTGCAATGAAAATTGAGACAATTTGCCAGGGCGGGAGGAAAAAAGATTTTTGGGACATCCATGAACTAAAAGACGATTATTCATTCGAAAATATGGTTGCTCTTCATAAACAACGGTATCCTTATAACCATGACCCGAATAAAATAAAAAGCTGTATTTCAGACTTTGAAAAAGCCGATGATGACTTTGAGCCGATATGTTTAAGAGGAAAATACTGGGAATTGATAAAATTAGACTTGATTGATTTTGCTGATAACCAAAAAACCAAATGACCCTGACCCCTTCTGCCGGAAAGCCAGGTCTAATCACGAGAAATACAGAAGCATCTTTTTATTATTTTAGCCGGACAATGGTGATTGAAAATGGAAAATAAAGTTGCAGGAAAGAACGGCAGGATGGACCGCCGTTCAATGGTCAAAAATGGAACAGCCCTCTTAGGCGCAGGACTGGTTGGCTCATTTGCTGTCCCTCCGGTTGAGTCCTCTGAAAAATTCCTCAATAATATTTTTAATGTCAAGGATTTTGGAGCAACTGGAATCAGAGATGACAATGCGACAATACCTGTCCGGTCAGCCATCGATGCATGTAATTCTGCCGGCGGCGGTACTGTCTATATCCCGCCTGGTAATTATACAGTGGGCACACTGGAATTGAAAGACAATGTCAATCTCAATCTCGAAGCGGGCGCAACACTCTTTCTGAGTCAGAATGCAGCTGATTTTATTCAGGGCTCGCGTACAATGATCTTTGCGCAGGGCGCAAAAAACATTGCTGTGACCGGAAGAGGAACCCTCGACGGCCTGGCACAATATGAGTTCGTCGAAATGCGTGGAATCGATCCGGAGATAGCGGTAGAAATAGAAATCGCACGGAAGGCGGGCGTTGACATGCGGAGATATTACAGGACCGGGATGCAAACTTATATGTTCATTCTTAATAATTGCCACAATATCCTCCTGAGTGATATAACTGTTATCAATTCCCCTCTATGGAATATCCGTCTGAACGATTGCAACCGTGTTTTCATTCGGGGAATTTATATATACTCCGATCTTGAGAAGGGAGTGAACGCCGATGGTATTGACATCTGCTGCACCAGCAATGTTACAATTTCCGATTCAGTGATAGTTACAGGTGATGATGCGATCGTGCTGAAAACACCGGAAAGGAGAGGGCAGGATAAAGTCAATCCGGTAGAGAATGTAGTTGTAACCAACTGTGTTCTTACCTCATCATCAACACCCCTGATGATCGGAACCGAAACATTCGCAGATATACGTCATGTTATCTTCAGCAATTGCACCATACGCAACTCCAACAAGGGATTTGGGATTAATGTCCAGGACGGTGCAACTGTCAGCGATATTATTTTCAGGAACCTGACCGTTGAAACAAACAGACGGCACTGGAACTGGTGGGGCAGTGCTGAATTGTGCAAATTCAAGCTCAGCAGAAGAACTGACAATTCAAAGCTTGGCAGGATAAGGGATATAGTTGTTGACACAATCATTTCACACCCCCGCGGGACCAGCACCATTAAAGGTCATCCGGATCAGCCCATTGAGAATATAAGGATGAATAATATCCAGATCTTCATGAAACCCGAGGATGCTATCGATAAAAGAAGCTCTCATGCTCTGTTGATCGAAAATATCAAAGGGCTGTTTATCAGGGATATGGCAGTTAAATGGGATGAAGTGAACCCGGAACCAGCATGGCAGAGTGCTCTTGTGCTTAAGAACGTCTCCGATTTTGAGATCAGGTCATTTTCCGGACGGCAGGGACTGGTCAATGGATCAGGCCCGGCGATCCATCTTGAGAATATTTCGGAGGGGCTTATTGCCGAATCAAGAGCTGAAGCGGGATGCAAAACATTCATCCGGGTCAGCAAAGCTGAGAGCAGGAATGTTGTCCTGAGGAAGAATAATACTACAAAATCCAGTAAACCAGTTTTATATGACTAATCTTCTTTCCGGCCTATGGGTTATCCTGACATGATCTGGGCGGGTGGAAAATCCCAGAGTGTGGTGATTGCAGCCGACGACAGCTTTAGCTGACGGATGACAAATGTCTTCCCTCCCCCGTCCACGGACTTTAGTCCAAATCAAGAAAATATTGGGCTAAAGCCCAGATTATTCTATAGCCTCATATCTGTTAGCTGAAGCCAACGGCAATTAATATGAAATTGCATCTTTGCCGATAAATGTTACAAAATGATCATTTCTTGGTTCAAATGAGGTATATTCTGTCATTTGGATTCTATGCTTAGAGATAACTTACATCACGTTAAAAGCAGTTGTAAATACTATCTTTGAAAACAGATGTTTTAGTTATCCGAACCTATATGCTATGAGCAGAGGATTTGTCAAGGAAGACGATCAGGAAGAAGTTCCGATAGTGCCACAGAGGGCATATTTACCCGAGGGTGTCTCAAATTTTGTCACACCGGCCGGAATGGAACAACTGATGGCTGAAAAACAGATATTGATCAATGAAAAAGAAACCTTAAGCAGCATGAACGAAAATGAGAAACGAATTGCATTGAACTATATAAATGCAAAACTACAATTGCTGAATAACAGAATCGCCGAAGCCAGAGTGATTGATCTGAAAGGGCAGGAGCAGGACGAAATAAGGTTCGGTGCAACGGTGACTCTTAAGAATGAAGCGTCTGGTAACATTCAGATTTTTAAGATTGTGGGTGTTGATGAGGCAGATATCTCTAAAAGCAAGATCTCATTAATATCACCCTTAGCCAAGGCATTGATAAATAAAAAAACCGGAGACAGGATTGTTTTAAATCGAGAAAGGGAAGACGTTATTTTGGAAATTATGGATATAGCGTACCTGTGATCCTGAACTCAATAGAAATGTTGATCAATCTAAGGTCTTTATCCTGGTTATTCATGCATACTTCAAGGTAAGCAGCAATCAACTGTCAGGTTAAAGAAGCGCAGCGACAGAAATGTCTTCGTCGATACTTTCCCAGTGGATCCCTACTCCATTACCTAGTAGCCGCAATTCATTAAGTTGATCCATAGTTGCTTTTCTTAATCTTGGAAACCAGAGAAGCGGAACACCGATCTCCCTTCCGTCCTGAAGAAGTATGTATAACATATCTTTACTGAACCATAGTTTTGAAGCCAGAACATTTTCCTGTTTATTTGGCAAAGTACTCATTCCATTTCTCCCTTATAAAATTTTCATTTTCTTCAATAATAATACTAATCTCCCTCAATTCTTTACTGTTAAATCCATAATTGGCGCGCTCCCGCTCTCTCCCTCGTTTTACCCTCTGAAGCTTTAGCGAAAGAGGGCTCTGCTTTTGTACCCGGTCTTTTCCAAATAATCCTGAAGATCAATCAAACCCTGATATCAATCTTTTAATCTCTGGAATTTATTTATTTAAGTTATCTGTGAAAGCGTAAAGATTCTCCGATGTCCTTATGTACAGATGATTTCCTTCAATGGCAGGTGTGGCCAGTATTTTACCTTTTAGCCGGGCGCGCGACACTACTACTGGTTTCTTTTGTGCGGTTATCACCATTACATTCCCATTGTGTGATGCAAGGTAAATATGACCATTTGCTACAACAGGTGAAGCAATGTAAGGCCCTGAGACTCCAATTTTTTCCTGGAAAGTCACTTCCCCGGTCTTGGAATCCATGCAGGTTACCCATCCACCGTCTGCTACCATGTATACAGATTCATTGCAAAATACAGGGCTTGGTATTTCAGGATTTTTTTTGAGTTGCATCCATAAAATGCTGTCCATCGGCACTTCTCCGGTCAATCCTAAAGGAAGAGCTAATATACCAAGGTCTTGTGTTAAGTTTTTCCAGTAATTATAGAATCGGGTCCATTCAGGATTATCAATAAAACCGCTTTTATCAAGATCTATCATTCGACTAAATAATATTCGGACCGGAAACCTTTTATCCATAATATTGTATTCGACATATTCAGGGTAATCAAGCAGCTCGGGACGAATAAAAAGTAAAAGATCCCCCGGGATTTCAGCTTCACTGATCAGTTTGTCTCCATCTCTGTCAAAATCATTTAAAGCCTTTTCGAACGTATCATAATTAAAGAAATTGCCACGCCTTTCCTCTTCTGTAAAATTTGTCCATGCACCCACATAGACTATATCATTATGAATAACAGGAGTACTTTCACCGAGTGTCCTTAACGGAAGCCACCAAACCGGTGAACCATCCGCGAGTGAATAAGCACAAACACCTCCACACCTGTGTAAAATTACCTCATTATGATACCGGATTGGCGTGCTATGCCCGTTATACCCTGAAGGATTTTGGACAGGAGTATTCCATGCTGCTTCCCCGGTGTTTTTGTTGAGGGCCATCAGACACCTTACCGTTTCATCACCAAAATCAATGTTTAGCAGCAGTTTGTCATCCATGATGATGGGAGAGCTTGCATGCCCATAATCAACTGATTCGTGAACCGGCATCGGGAAGTCCCAGCGTAATTCGCCTTTGTGACTGAAACTCCGGATACCGTATGATGCGAAATAGACATACACACCATTTTCGTCAGCTGCCATAGTCGACTGTGCCGGGTTGCTGATGGGATGGCTCTTCTCAAATTTCTCCGGGAAGAGTGAGTTACTCCAAAGAATTTTGCCTGTTGCCCTTTCTATGCAAAGGGTCTGCAGTTCTTTATTTTCTGCCACAAAAGCGGTCAGATAGATTTTGTCGGTCCATATCACCGGGGAGGAAGTTCCCACAGGCAGGCTGATTTTCCAGAGCAGGTTATTATCTTCTCCGAATTCGACAGGAGGTTGATCATTAGATGAGGCAACACCGCTACAATTTGGTCCTCTGAATTGCGACCAGGAAGTCCCTTCCTTTTCCGGCTGAACATTGCTGTCACATTGGGTACATCCCAATAAACACATGATTAAAAAAACACAACTTAGAAATTGCTTCATGGCTGAATAATTCTATTGGTTAGCTATACAATTTACGAAATAATTCCCACAAATCCATCTTCTTATTCACATTTTCTCACCCTGCTGTTGCTCCAATATTAGCGTAA
>DCVC01000353.1:0-2901 GCA_002328625.1 Bacteroidales bacterium UBA2198 | reverse complement strand
CGTTATTAATTGTTATCAATGTTTATGAATTATCATTTATGAAACTTGAATCTAATTGAAAAAAGATCCCTGGTTGCATCTTTGCTGAAAAACTCGT
Organism: Bacteroidales bacterium UBA2198; assembly: GCA_002328625.1. Taxonomy (GTDB): domain Bacteria; phylum Bacteroidota; class Bacteroidia; order Bacteroidales; family VadinHA17; genus LD21. Next base: position 2,804 of record DCVC01000353.1, on the reverse strand, counting down.
TTTGGAGGCAATGAATCCAAAATAGCGGGGTAAACTCCGTCTCGGAGTTCCACATAGCGGTATAGGAAAAGTTGCAAACCGAAGTCAGAAGACCGAAGACCGAAGACACTTTCAGTCTGCAAGACTACCGGACAGCATGATTGTAAGACAATATACCAGTGAGGTTTTGGGAAATTCAGAAAAAAAGAAAGAGGCCGAAATTGACCTCTTGTCTCGTTTGGTCCCCTAACGGATAAAAGATGTAACCAGTTGAAATATCTTCAGAGCTAAAAGAGTACTTCAATAAATTTACTTGCCGGCGGTTATTTATCGGTTTTACAAAATGCTGATCAGAAGATAAATACGGATCTCGAAAAGAATCCAGTGTCGGATACTGACTCATCCAAAATAGTCACTAACCCATTTAATAGAAACCTGACCTATAGTTCGGTTTCAGATATTGATGGCAATATCTATAAAACAATTCAGATCGGCACCCGTTATCCTGGTTCAGGTTTTAAATTCTGGGGAATTGGTGAATATTGTTCGATGTGGAGTTCAACAGGGACTGATGCTACTCACGTATATTACAGGGAGATATACAATAATAGTGGACAGATTTACAGAAAATCCACTAATAATGAATTTGGTTTTTCAGTCCGGTGTATAAAGGACTGACTGGCATTGGTTTTAGCTAACCTGTTTCTGTCAGGCGAAAAGAACACGTAGCACCGGGACTGAAAGAGCAACGCCGGATAGCACTTAAAGAGTTTAACAACCTGGAAGTTTTCAAATTCCGGATCGGTATGACGAAAAAAAAATTGACTTTGACTTTTATAAGATGTAATTTGTATCAGAATATTTAAGCTTATAGAAATGAAACATTTAACGTTCCAGCTTTATGAAAGTGCCAGGAGTTTTGGTACCGTTTTAACCATGATGCTGTTACTGCAACTATCCGTTATTAATTGTTCAGGGCAGCAGAAACCTGCGGAAAACATCGGTCAGGATCTAAAAGTATTTATGGCCAGGAGGGAGATTGTACCTTTTCATTCAAAGATTATGAATCTTGATTTTGAAATACAGATTGGGTTCCCTGTCAGCTATTTTACCAATGAAAAATTATATCCGGCCATTTTTTGTACCGATGCCAACAGGAATATGGATCTTGTGACCAACATTGCCAATATCATGAGTTTTCCTGGTCAGGAAATACCGGAAATTCTTACCGTAGGCATCGGATATCCAATAAAAGGCATGGAAGACTGGGGTGCCTGGAGATACCGCGACCTTACACCAACTGCAGTCCCCGGAGCAAGTGAGAGATGGAGGCAGACTCTCATTTCCATTTCAGGAAGAAAGGATCTGCAGGTATTATCAGGCGGAAGTGAATCATTCCTGGAATTTATAGGTAAAGAACTTATCCCATTCATTGAATCTAAGTACCGTGTAATACGTAAGGATCATACTTTGATGGGTTATTCACTCGGCGGATTATTTACACTTTATGCCATGTTTAAATCCCCGGAAACATTTAGCCGGTATTTTGCAGGATCTCCTTCAATAGGCTGGGATAATGGAATATTGTTTCAATATGAAAAAGAGTACTCCGCTGCTCACAATGATCTGCCCGTCAGGCTGTTTATGTGTGTCGGATCACTCGACAGTCAGGTTACACAGGAAAATATGCAGGAAATGTTCGAACTTCTGAACTCCAGAAGATACAAGGGTTTAAGGCTCTCTGTACAGGTTTTTGAAAACGAAACTCATACCTCCTGTTACGGAGCTGGATTTAGCCGTGCTTTCAGGTTCCTTTTTGGAAAATGAAGAGACAATAAAGGTTGCTCACTCCCATAGCAGTGCTTTGTAGCCAATTGTCTTCGACTTTTACCCACACTCTCGCTCTTTTTCTGTGATCTGAAGGGATAAATATTGCAGCAAGCTTCCTGTCAGAGAGCGTAATTATCTTTGATTTAATGAGATCAGGGAATCGGGAATAAATTGTTCAAGACAGCTGGAAAATCAATAGGTTTATATGCATGATTACCCTAAGTCACATTTGTTTTTTAATTATTGTTAGAGTGTTTTTATTTTTTCTTCGTCAGGTTGAATGAGGATAAATTAAAAATACAGCTGATTCTAATTCTGGTCGTGACTTTCTGATTTAGAAAATCTTTAAGGATGTTTTAATTGGCCTGGTTAACACATTTAATTAACATTTCCGGGGAAATTTAATAACATGGGTTAAAACAAAAAAATTATGAAAACAGACAGACGCAAATTCATTCAAACTATGGGAGCCGGTGCGGCAGGACTTACGCTGGGAACCACTGCTCTTTCAGTGTCATCCTGTGTATCTTCTTCAGGTAAGAAAAATGAGGAAGACGGGCAGGTAATCTTTATTGGTGATAATATTGCCATTGCCGAAACAACCTGCGGGAAGGTAAGAGGATTTATTCACAGAGACATTTATAATTTTCTCGGAATACCTTATGGAGCAAATACAGAAGGAAAGAACAGGTTCATGCCTCCGCAAAAACCTGAACCATGGACAGATATATATCCTGCTGTCTATTGGCCTAATGCTGCTCCCCAGTTATTGGATAATTTCTATGCCAACAGATATCTTGCTTTTACAGACTACTGGCATTATGATGATGTAAGCGAGAATTGTCTTGGAATAAATGTATGGACTCCAGGCTATAATGACAACACAAAACGTCCGGTAATATTATGGATCCACGGAGGAGGATTCACCAGCGGAAATTCTATTGAACATCCCGAGTATCACGGAGAAAACCTGAGCAGGAAGGAGAATGTTGTAT
>DCVC01000267.1 GCA_002328625.1 Bacteroidales bacterium UBA2198 | reverse complement strand
TGAACAACCTGATATGAACTTAAGATCAATAGAATGAAGAGGATTAAAAAAGCCCTGATTTGATTAAAAAACAACCTCTCTTTTCGCCTCCTGGGTTTTGTAATAAACATAGCCGGTTTATTAAACCATGGTTAATTGCCACAGATAATAAGCAAGATACTAAAATTGAGTAATTTTGCAATGTGAAAAATCCGGTAAATTTGAACAATAAATGGCTGCCAACCACCAAAAAAGAGGTTGAAGCTCTTGGATGGGATCAGCCCGATGTGATAATTTTCAGCGGCGACGCTTATGTTGATCACCCTTCTTTTGGTCCTGCTGTAATAGGGAGAGTTATTGAAGATGAAGGATTGCGTGTTGCAATCGTACCTCAGCCAAACTGGAAGGATGACCTGAGGGATTTCCGTAAATTGGGAAAACCCAGATTTTTCTTCGGTGTCACTGCAGGGAATATGGATTCAATGGTCAATCATTATACTGCAGCACGCCGTTTGAGGTCAAATGATGCCTATACACCTGGAGGCAAAGCCGGTTTTCGACCCGATTATCCGACAATTGTTTATACAAATATTCTGAAAGAGATTTACCCTGATATCCCGGTTGTGATAGGAGGGATAGAAGCTTCAATGCGAAGACTCTCGCATTATGATTACTGGAAGGAGAGGCTTGAACCTTCAGTTCTCATTTGCAGTAAGGCAGATATGTTGATATACGGGATGGGTGAACAACCAGTCAGGGAGCTTGTAAGGTTATTAAAGAAAGGAGTTCCTTTTTCTTCGCTTAAAACCATTCCGCAGACTGGCATCATAGTCGGGAAACAAAATAATATACCTGTAAGAAACAACTGGCAGGATGTTTTTCTGAATGCTTTTGAAAAGTGCCTGTCAGATAAAAACCTGTTTGCTGAAAATTTTCTGACATTTGAAAGGGAGTCGAATAAAGTCAGGACTCTAATAAGGCTTATTGAACCTTCAGGTGATGCTCAGGTAATAATAAATCCTCCATTTGAACCGATGGAGGAACATGAAGCTGACAGGTCGTTCGATCTTCCATATAGATATGAACCTCATCCCAGGTACAGAAAGAAAGGAATCATACCTGCTTATGAGATGATCAAATACTCCATAACTATACACAGGGGTTGTTTTGGAGGTTGCAGCTTCTGCGCTATCGCTGCCCATCAGGGTAAACAGATAGTAAGCAGGTCGGAGGAATCCATTTTGAGAGAGATAAAGAAAATTACTGAATTGCCTGATTTTAAGGGATACCTTTCCGATCTTGGAGGTCCTTCAGCAAATATGTACCGGATGAAGGGCAGACGCATGGAAATATGTTATGAATGCTCAAAAGACTCATGCATTTGGCCTTCTGTATGCAGTAACCTTGAAACAAGTCACAGCGGCCTTACAAGGTTATACCGGAAAGTAAATTCCATGGAAGGTATAAGGAAAGCTTTTATAGGAAGCGGGATACGCTATGATCTTTTATTCAAAGAATGGAACAGGAGAGCTGGCAGGGCAGAAGAAGAATATCTGGGTGAACTGATATCGGGACATATTTCCGGCAGGCTGAAGGTTGCGCCAGAACACACTTCTGCTGAGGTATTGCACCTGATGCGAAAAACTCCTTTCGGATTGTTTGAGAAGCTGAAAAAAAGATTTGAAGAGATTACGAAAAAGTATGGACTTAATTATGAAATAATTCCATATTTTATTTCATCTCACCCAGGATGCACTGATCTACATATGAAGGAACTGGCTGGCAAGGTGCGGGATCTTGGCATAAAACCTGAACAGGTACAGGATTTTACTCCCACCCCCATGACTCTTTCAACTTTGATGTACTATACAGGTTTCGATCCTTATACCGGCAGAGAAGTATATGTTGCGAGGAATGTTGAAGAAAAAAGAAAGCAAAAAAGTTATTTTTTCTGGCATAAAACACCCTGCAAGTATCCTCTTAATCGTACTCCTTAATGATATTCTTTACATCGTCGGGTGCTACCCTGCCATATGTTTTATCGCCGACAAGTACAACAGGTGCCAGACCACATGCTCCTACACATCTGAGACTTGAGAGAGAAAACTTACCGTCTTTTGTAGTCTGACCTACCTGCAGATGAAGTTCCTTTTTAAATTCTTCCAGAACCTTCTCGGCGCCACGTACATAACAGGCAGTCCCCATGCAAATGCTTATAGGATGCTTACCTTTTGGAGTCATTGTAAAAAATGAGTAGAAAGTGACAACCCCGAAAATCTTTGCTACCGGTACTTCAAGTTCATCGGAAACAACTTCCTGAACCTCAGCTGGAAGATATCCAAAGTGCTCCTGGCATTTATGTAACACATTTATCAATTCCTGAGGATCATTATTAAAAGATTTACAGATTTCTTTTATTTTCTGAATATCCTCTTGTCTCAATTCTATTCTTATGCTCGACATTTTAATGAATTTTACAGTTGATCTGGTGTTATCTTATTGTTTGACTATCACTTTCTTTTTTCTGTCAAAATATTGGGTATGAAGAAGGTGGTGAGCTTTCTCACTGTTTGGCTTTTCGAGGAACTCTTCATAAAGTTTGATTATGAAGGGATTCTCATGGGATTTTCTCAAGGGTTTTTTCCTGTCTTCAGCATATATTGCGACTGCCCGTGCCTTAATTATTTCTGAATTGCCGTGGTGCAGGGGTTGTCCGCCACCACCTATACACCCTCCGGGGCAAGCCATAACTTCAATAGCATGAAATTGAGATTTTCCTGACCTTACATCATCCAGAAGCTTCCTGGCATTTCCAAGTCCGTGAGCAATACCGATCCTGACAGGTATTCCGTCAAAATCAATGGTTGCTTCACGAACACCTTCAAGACCCCTTAGTTCGTTAAAATCAAGCCTGCTTAGTTTTTTCCCTGTCTGTATTTCATAAGCAGTCCGTACGGCAGCCTCGATGACACCTCCCGTGGTGCCGAAGATAACTCCGGCCCCAGTTGATTCTCCCATGGGCGAATCAAACTCTCCTTCATCCAGGTTGTTCAGGTCAATATTAGCTTGTTTGATGAATGCTGCAAGCTCCCTTGTTGAGATTGAAAAATCGACATCGCGGTTTCCATCCACTGAAAATTCCTCCCTCTGACATTCATATTTCTTTGCAAGGCAAGGCATTATGGAAACCACAACAAGATCTTTCCTGTTTACATTTATCTTACCGGCAAAGTATGACTTGGCTATTGCACCGAACATTTGCTGAGGAGATTTGGCTGTTGAAGGTACATCCTTTAAATCGGGGAAGTAATATTCGAAGAAATTTACCCATCCCGGACAGCATGATGTAAGGATGGGCAGCCTTGTGGTGGTATCCCCTTTAAGATGCCTGTTGAGTCTGTCAAGCAACTCGGCTCCTTCTTCCATTATGGTAAGATCGGCCGCGAAATCTGTATCAAAAACGTAATCAAAGCCAAGTGATCTGAGTGCTGAAACCATCTTGCCTGTGACAAGGGTTCCGGGTTCCATTCCAAATTCTTCTCCCAGGGCTGCACGAACAGCAGGAGCAGTCTGGACTATAACTGTTTTTGAAGGATCAGCCAGTGCACGCAGTACGTCCGGGGTATGATCAACTTCGGTAAGTGCACCTGTTGGACATACTGCAACGCACTGGCCGCAATAGGTACAGGTTGAGTATTCCAGGTTCTGTTCAAAGGCAGGTGCAACAACTGCCATGAATCCCCTGTTTATAGCAGAAAGTGCCCCGACGGTCTGAACATCATTGCACATCATCTCACACCTGCGGCACATTATACATTTGTCAAGATCTCTTATAATGGAAGGGGAGGTATCTTTACGGTAGGTTGACATCTCGGCTATTTCCTGTCCGGGGATCTCTCTGATCCCCAACTTATGGGCCATAGACTGCAATTCGCAGGTCCCTGATTTGGGGCAGATCAGGCAATCTTTCGGGTGATCGGAAAGAATAAACTCCATCACTGTCCTGCGGGCATTAAGCACTCTCGTTGTATGAGTCTTGACAACCATACCCTCCTCGCATTTAGTGGCACACGAAGGGGCCAGATTACGCCTCCCCTGGACCTCCACAACACAAATGCGGCACCCGGCAGGTTTGTTCTCTATTTTCATATCCTTCAGTTCCATATAACACAGAACCGGTATTTCGATGCCTAGTTGCCTGGCAGCCTTATTTATTGTCGTACCTGCCGCTACTTCTATTGTTTTGTTATCAATTGTAAGCTTTATTGTTTCCATTTTGGAAGCCTCTTTTTATTATCGGATTATGATAGCGTCGAATTTGCATTTTTCTTTACATGCACCACATTTTATGCAAATTTCCGGATTGATTGAATGAGGTTCTTTACGCTCACCCGTAATCGCATTCACGGGGCATACTCTTGCGCATGCGGTACAACCGACACAGTTTTCAGCAATGATGAAGTATTCCATCAGGTCGCGGCACTGACCGGCCGGACATTTTTTAATTGTCACATGGGATTCATATTCTTCCCTGAAATTCTCCAGTGTCGACAGAACAGGGTTGGGGGAGCTTTGCCCAAGTCCGCAAAGAGATGTGTCTTTAATAACAATACTCATATTTTTCAACCTGTCAAGATCGGCAGGTGTTCCTTTGCCTTTTGTAATATGATCGAGAAGTTCATGGAGACGTTTATTTCCTATACGGCATGGTGCGCATTTACCGCATGACTCTTCCACNNTCGTATCCCTCCGCCGATCTCAAAGATCACCTCACGGAGAGTCGTTCCCATCGGAACTTCAATAAGCCCGACATTATTAATCTTGCCTGCAAGAGCAAATACTTTGGTGCCTTTTGATTTTATTGTCCCTATGTTGCTGAACCATTCAGAACCTTTAAGTATTATTGGAGAGATACAGGCAAATGTTTCTACATTGTTGACATTGGTTGGTTTGCCTCTGAAACCTGATTCTGCAGGGAAAGGCGGCTTCACAGTAGGTTCCCCGCGCAAACCTTCCATGGAGTGAATAAGTGCGGTTTCTTCGCCACAGACAAATGCACCGGCTCCATACCTGATCTGTATATCAAAATCAAAGCCTGTGCCCATGATATTCTTACCCAGAAGTCCGTATTCCCGTGCCTGGTTGATTGCTGTTATAAGACGGGCAACAGCCAGAGGGTACTCGGCACGGATGTATATCAATCCCGTATTTGCATTAATGCAATAACCGCATATTGCCATTGCTTCAAGCACTGCATGAGGATCGCCTTCAAGCACTGACCTGTCCATGAATGCACCCGGATCTCCTTCATCGGCATTGCAGACAACATATTTCTCATCTGACTTGTTTTTACTTGCAATCTCCCATTTCAGACCAGTCGGGAATCCACCGCCTCCACGTCCCCTGAGCCCTGAATCTTTGATTATTTTGATGGCCTCTTCCGGCGTCATTTCATTAAGCACTTTGCCAAGAGCTTCATAGGCATTATGTGCAATAGCTTCTTCTATATTCTCAGGATCTATTATTCCGCAATTTCTTAATACTATCCTGAGTTGTTTTTTATAAGTGGAAATTTCAGCTGAATTTGACAGGATTTTTTGAGTAACATGATCCTTCTGGAGAAGTCTTTCGATTTTCCTCCCTTTCATTATATGCTCCTCTACGATCTCTCTTGCATCATCAGGTGTCACATGAGTGTATATAATATCATCTGGCATCACTTTTACTATGGGTCCCAGTTTACATAGTCCAAAGCATCCGGTTTTGATTACCCTGACTTCGTTCTCCAGTGCATTGGCTTCCAGTTCCAGCTTCAGGTTGTCGAGGATAGCTTCTCCTTGCAGGTCTTTACACCCTGTTCCGCCGCATACCAGTAATTGCATTCTGTTTTTTAACATAGTCTTCCCTCCTTAACAGTTGTGTTATTCGATGGTCTGATAATTGGAAGGCAGAATACCGTCAACATATTCACCATTCTTGATATACTTTTCAATAATCTCATCGGCTTTGAATATGTCAACATTGCCAAATACAACAGGATCTTCACCGGGACGCTTAACCTCAATAGTTGGCTCAGCAAAGCAGTATCCCATGTCTCCTGTTCTTATAACTGCTGCACTGATATTTCTCTTTTCAAGTTCCATGGAGATGAAGTCAAAGATCTCTTTTGCACCTGAAGCTAATCCGCTTGTCCCGGAATGAACCCTTACCCTGGTCGTTTCCCTGGCTTTGCTCTCTTTACCGTACTTCCCGG
>DCVC01000057.1 GCA_002328625.1 Bacteroidales bacterium UBA2198 | reverse complement strand
TTCAGGGGATTTGTGAAAATTTAATCGCATAGTCCCTGACCAATCCGGCATAATTGCTGCTGCTTAAGATGGCACCAGCAATTGGTACTGTAAGTACAGTATCATCTGTAAAATCTGATCCCGGCGGAAAGGGATCGAAATCGTATCTGCCGGCATTATCAAATTCATAGGTGGAACCAATGATATCTCCTATTATTGCGCCAATCATTTATTGATGCTTTTGGTTTATTTGTTAAAGATACAAAGTATCTTGAAATTGAGCTAAATATACGTTTGCGAGAATTAATTCCGGATTAATATGCCAGCTTTCCGCGATGGCTAAAGCAGTATATCCGGAGATTCTTTATTGTTATTTTCTTTGAAGCAGTGAGTGAGAGTGAGAAAATAGCTTGTATATTATTGTAGAATAAGCCGATTAATTCCAGATCTCAATCAACAGAATGAAGATGGACTTTTATTAATATGATATACAGACTTTATTATTTGACTGGTCCAAGGTACTTATCATACCATGCAAGAGTCTCTTTGATCAACTCAATTCGTGGCACCCTGTGACCTGAATCGTATATAATAATTTTTTTGTCTTTTGCGGGAGTCCCAAAAAAGTTATACATAGGCATCTGAGAGGTGTTAACAGGGAAATCCATATCATATTTCCCATTGAGCATCAGAACGGGCTGATAGATCCTTGTAATAAAATTTATCGGATCGACTTCAGGAAATGCTTCGTACATACCCATACCTCCTACATGAAGGACTAATACTTTTAAGCGTTTTTCCACTGCTGGAAAAAGGCCTCCCATACGTCCTCCCCAGCTGAAGCCATAATATCCAATTTCATCTGATAATATATCATCCCTGGTTTCAAGGTAATCAATGGTGCGTCCTATATCTCTTCGCCACATAATTACATGATCTTTATAAAATACTGTCCTTTCCGGATATGAAGTGTATAATTCATCAGGCCTTTCATAATTCCCCTTCAAAATAGGATAAGCAACAACTCTGCCACTTTTACATATAAAATCAACCTGATACATGTAGTTGGTTTTTTTAATATCCATGATAATGGAATTTGATCCAGGGAAAAAAACTACAGTTTGATAAGGAGGTTTCGCATTTCTCGGTAAAAACAGGTAGACAATTAATTGTTCATTATTATATCCTGCATCCATGACAATTTTTTGTGTGATATAAGTACCTGTATCAACAGTTAATACAATTTTTGCATTCAAAGGCGTTTTATCATATTCATATTGGCGAAGGAAAATATTGAAGATTCTATCATCAACAGGTGTCTCTTTACTGTAATCCCGAAATGCAACTAATAAATCGCCTGATAAAGAATTAAATGAAGAGTCTACTTGCAACTGTTTGATACATCTGAAGCCATTTGATAGAGACCTGTCAATTGAAGGTTGAACTCCTGCTTCATTAAAAGAATAGGTAGGATCATTCCACCCTCCTCCAAGTATGTATGATTCCCCCTTTATTCCATTTCCATTATAACACCATTCCCTCACATTACCTCCAAGGTCATAAATCCCGTAAGAGCTATAGCCTTCTTTACTCCCCACGGGGTCCGTGGAGATACCAGAATAGTTACTTAATGGAATAATTTCCACGCCTCTGTTGGTTTCAGTAATGACATTCCAATGGTATATCGTGGGAAGAGACTTTCCTTTATAAGCCGCATAAGCTGCTGCTTCATACCATGATACACCCGCGACAGGATGGCCTTCATTTCTTTCATTATAAGTACCTGCTTCCCAGCTTGCCGGGCCTTGTCTACCTGTTTTGTCGATAAAAATTGAAATAGCAGATTCCCAGGATATTTCCCTTCCTTCCTTGTATATCGGGTAATTCCAGTAACTTTGCTCAAAATACCCCCCGGCATCAATAAATTCTTTAAATTCCTTATTTGTAACCTCAAAACGATCTACTAAGAATTCTCCAACCTTTTTTCCACGATATTTTTCAAGACCAATGATTCGCATCTGACTAGTACGTTCGGGAACACGTACCATGTTGTCTGGCAGAAGACCTATACTATCTAAAAGCAAAGGCTTACTACTGTCAAATAAATGGAAACCAGTAAGAAAAATGGTTTCATAACCCTCTTTTTCGATTTTAATTCTTTTGTAAGCAACAGGGACCTTTTTTTTCTCAATAGGTGTTGTCCCTATCTCCTTCCATGAATCCTCAGGGTGATTATAATCTTTCCAATATACTTTTGCACCTTCAGGCCTGGTAGAAAATGTAATGTTTTCTGAGATCAAATTGAAGAGAAAAAGTAATAATGTGTCATTTGGGATGATTTCAAATGCTTCTGATGCCAGCTCAAATGCCTGTGCCGGTGGTGTGAAATTCTCATCAACAAGTTTCTGTATTTCAGGTATTAAAATTTTTCGTGCATAATTTTTTTTCTTTTGATTTATAATCAGCATTGTGATAAAAAATACTGAGATAATAAAAACCCCCACGATTGTAAAAATCTTTAGGTCTCTAAATTTTCCTCTCCTTATTTGTTTTATCTCTATTTGATTTATATCCTTCGCTGGTTTCTCCTCTATCAGTCTCTTTAGTTTTTTAGTATTTTCTTTTAACGGAGTAATTATACTTTTATACTCCACATACCACCTGATAATAATATTAAGAGTATTAAGGACAGGTTTCACCTGATGGGGATAAAAATCTTTGGAATGTTTACCACGGGTTGTTAAAACACTTAAATCGTACATTGAAGATGCAATGAGAGAAGGTATTTTCTTACCCCTGTTAAGTTCATCAATAATCCCTTCAGGTGGTTCATCCCCCCTTGGTCTTTTAAGTTCAAATTCACAGAGATCGGTTAAAATTACTTCCATGCATCTATTTGAATCAATGAGAATCACGTTCTCGTCTTCAGCTTTAATTAACCGGGCCAATTCCTTTTCCAGATCGGGAAGTCGGCCATTTAAAGATTTATAAAGCATACGAATCTCTCCAACTTCAGAATCAAGCTTTGGAATTTCAGTCAGTTGCTGACTATAGTAAATAAGTGCAGTAAATATCTCCTTTATTGAATTGGCTACTTTGTTGATCTGATCACGGTAATATGTTCTATTCAGATTGTTCTGCGGATGATCCTCATTGGCTCTCAGTGGCCTGTTGACTCCAGGGGTCTTGTAGATGAACTCGATTCCCCTGAGCATACCTCCCAACAGTGAATTGCAAAGTTTAACATCAGGTTCATCAAGGTCATAAATTATAATCGGGAATACTCTGCTTGCCACATTCCCATTTGGTAGTTTCACTTTCAGGCCAAATTGGTCCTTTGAACCCTGCTCGATAAAAGCCTTAAACTCGTGTTCCCATGCAAAGGATTTGGGATCACAATAAGTTCTTGATATGATTGGTATAAAAACGAGACATTTCAGCTTATCTCTCAGGGATTCATCAACATCGTGTGTTTCTAGCAGTCCGTCATGAAGATTTATGTCGAAGTAAACATTGATATCCTCCTTGAAGGTGGATTCGAGTTCTGTCTTAAGGGCTTCAACAAACTCACTCACCCATTTGTCGCCCTTATTGTCCTTCTGACGGTAGGATATAAAGATATCGTAATTATATCCTTCTATTATACTTGCCATCTGAGGCCTATTAATTTATGCAAGTTAAACCTTTTCTGAACAAAATGCAAAGGTGTAATCGTGTTTTGCTGATCAGGATTTGAATTACAGATTTGACTGGAATAGAGACGGATGGTGATAATTACCACCAACCTTGTTATAATCTTCGATTGACATTGTTAATATCAATTAAACCCTGGCACCAAACAGGGCCGGGCGTTAAGTCCCGACATAACATGTCTGGATAGCTCCAACTTCTCCGCCAGACGGCGGATTCGGTGGCCAGGGAAGAGCCTACTCCGCAAAAGCTGGGGGCCAGCTTTTCGCAATGGCTAAACAGTATTCCCGGAAATTGTTGATTGTTTATTTCTTTGAAGGAGAGATTTTGAGAGCAAGAGTGGGAAAAAGATTGTACATTATTATAAATAAAGCCTATGACATATATTTCTACTTCCGTGAAAGGCTTGCAAGAAAAGCAGCAAAAGGTTCAATATTCTGCTCCACACTCGCTTTCTCGAGGGATTCCATATAAAGTTCCCGTTTTTCAACCGGAATTACTATCCAGGAATAACCTCCGGAGGCCAGCATTGTATTCATAAGAAATCTTGCAATTCTTCCATTTCCGTCAGGATAAGGATGGAGATAAACAAAAATCCAATGGCCAAGAACTGCTCTAACAGAAGATTCCGTCTCTTTTGCTAAAAGATCAAAAAATGCAGGCATAGCATCCCTGACTGAGCCTGGGTCGGTGGGGATATGCATTGACTCACTTATGAAAACTGAACCATTTCTATATCCTGCCAGATCAGAAGGCTTTAAAATACCGGCAGTAACGCCTGGTGCAAATAATTCCCTATACCAATCAGCATGGTCTTTATTGACGACTTCTCCTGCATTTTGTCCGTTTAGGATTTTTCTTATACTCTCTTTCACACTTTGGAAAGCTTGCCAGTAACCCCGGGCAGCCAGCGCATCTTTATGTTCTTTATCTGCATCTGATTCATCAGGTTTCCAGTTGCCTGTTCTTACCTTTTCAATTAATTCCTGAGATACTTTATACCCCTCAATTGAAAGAGAATTATAAGCATCCGTCTTGTAAATCTCTTCCACTTCTTTTAAATACTCCTCTGTGCTTATTGAAATATCTGGTTCCCCGGAGAAGTTTTTAATAACTGCATCTCTCATCTGCTGCCATAATACGTTAATACGTATTACAACAGGTGATCTCTCTTTTTCATATATCATTAACGGAGCACTTTTCTCAAATGGATCTTTTTCTCTAACGTCATATCCGGCAGCTTTCATTGAAGCGATTATATTATCTGCAATGGCGGGTTTACCTATATTTCTAAATGCTCCGGCAAGTCTTCCCGCTATTGCTGAATGTCCTCCTTCCAGGAGTGGCCTGAGTATCTCAGAAGAATCTTTTATAAGAAATAATGATGTGCGGATATCACCCGGGAACTGCTGATAATAGCTTTCAGAGCAGGAAATCAAGGCATTCGGAAGTGAATAGATATTGATACCTTTAAATGTGTCAATTTCATTTTTTTCAGGAATTCCCAACCTGACCTCTAACATGGAGGTCCCATATAGTAGTTTTAAAAGATTATTCTGAGCCTCAGGAGACCTTACAAGTAATTGCTTGGGAATGCTCATGTTACCGGCATGTATCGAAATTGATTCCTCAGGGGAGAGGCACCAGTTATTTGAAAATCTGCTCCTCAGGTACTCTGAACAAAAATCCCAGTAACTTGTGTACCATGAAGTAGAATCCCCGGGTCCTGTCCCTGGCCGGCAGACAATATACCATCCTTTTATTACTTCTCTTATGAAATCGTTTTCAGTCAGCCTTTCGCGATGAGTCCTTGAGATATCTTTAGCCCTGATTGCTGTAATGATATTATCTTCCTGCAACTTTTTAAGCACATTGAGTGATTCTGCTAATTTTTCTGACGGTGTTGCCATTTCGTTTTCTTATTTAAACTAAAAATATAATCAGGTTCTTGCTTTAGTATTTAATGATGTGTCATATCTAGTTTATTGTGTTGATGTATCTTTAGTATATCGCGCTGTGTCATTTTTAGTTTATTGTGCGTCAAAGATAAAAAATAATTCAATATGAGACAGTTAAATTCATGCATTAATCTTCCATGAAACCAGATATTTTGGGTGAAGTCCTAAACGCAATGAGGATTGGATCGAAGAATTCAAGGAGCCCTGCCTTGCAGGGTGCCGCAGTTCCGCGCTTTGCTCGCCGAATTCGTCAGCCGTAGGTCGACTTCGACGACCGAAGGCCGAAGCTCACCGCAGGTAAACGAAGGTGAGAAGCGGAAGCACTATTGCACGATTGCACGCGAGGAGCAATGCGACGAAGTCCCGATGAACGAAGAGAATCGGGAATTGCAGGCTAATGTAGCCGGCGATTAACACCCTCTGTTAATAATTTACCGGCACTTTAAACCATATTGGTTGATGGTTCACAGAAATTAAGCCTATTTTTGACAACACAATAATTAAAAAACAGCATTATAGAATGGCGCAGCAATACCTGGATCACTCAAAAGCGATCCTGACTTCAGGGCGTTCAAATTTCAAGGGCGGAAGTAAGGGTTCCGGAATCATTTCCTTATTCGGATACCAGAATGAATATGACCTCAGCGAAGGATATCCCTTACTGACCACCAAAAAGATGGCTACCAGATCGATGTTCCATGAGACAATATGGTTCCTGAGAGGTGATA
>DCVC01000245.1 GCA_002328625.1 Bacteroidales bacterium UBA2198 | reverse complement strand
CGATGGAACGCAAAAGCTTCTGCGGAAAGGAAGCTGAATAAGAATTTCAGTACCGGATTCAATGCCAATTTTTCAAAGACTGACATTGATAAGCTCCCAACAGCAAATGATGCTGCATTGGCCGGTGTTCTGGGTGCTCCAGTAAGTTATAACCTGAAAGACTATCCATATTATATCCCGGGAGATGTTTATTCTCAGATTTATTACCGTGGAGGAAGTTGGGATAATCCTTACTGGTCGGCGGAACATACCGTCTTTAATGAAAAGACAGACAGGTTTTTCGGAAATGGATATATTAATTATATCACCAGGTTAGGAGGAAATATGAATTTCAAGGCCCGTTATCAGTTAGGTACAGATTCATATACTACAAATTTCAGGGATATATTTGAATTTGGTCATGGCGGATCCACAGGAATGATAGATAATTATGGCATAACATCTTTTACGGTTAACTCACTGTTTACAGCAAATTTAGACTGGAATATCAACAGTTACCTGACCTTTAGTGCAATGATCGGAAATGAATTTGATCATAACAATGTAAAAACTTATTCAGAACATGGCGAAGAATTCAATTTCGGTGGATGGGCACATATCAGGAATGCCAACATTGTCACAGCAAATGAATCTCAGAATCAGAATAGAACCGTAGGAACATTCGGTAGTTTATCCCTGCAGTATAAATCGTTGCTTTTCCTTACTGCAACAGGAAGATATGATATCGTTTCAACCATGCCGACAAATAACAGATCTTTCTTCTACCCTTCTGCTGCTTTCAGTTTTGTGGTATCTGAACTAGGCTCAATAAAAAATATTGACTGGATCTCGTTCGCCAAATTACGTCTGTCATACGCTGAAGTCGGGCAGGCAGGAGCATATGTTCCAAATTATTTCGGTACCCCGAATTATTCGGGTGGCTGGTGGACCGGCTCCCCTATCCTCTATCCAATCGGAGGAGTGAACTCCTATATTCCCAATAATGTACAATATGATCCTAATTTAGTGCCACAAAACACCAAATCATACGAAATCGGTGCAGACCTGAAATTCTTGCAGAACCGTATTGGTGTTGACTATACCTTCTCCCGTCAGAATGTAGTGGATCAGATATTTTCCGTACCCCTGGCAGGTTCGACAGGCATCAGGTCACTTCTGATGAATGGAGGAAAGGTCCATACCGTCAGTCATGAGGTTATATTCTACTTTACTCCTCTGTCACTTAAAAACCTGCAATGGGATTTCAATTTCAACTTCTCAAAAATCGATAATTATGTTGATGAACTTGCTGAGGGTGTCGAGAGTATCTTCATAGGAGGTTTTACAACTCCGCAGGTTCGTGCAGGAATTGGTGATACCTATCCGGTAATATATGGAGATTCCTTTCTGCGTAATGAGGAAGGAAAAATAGTTGTTGAAGATGATCCATCCTCACCGAATTATGGTTTCCCTCTGACGGGCGAACCGGCTGTCATCGGAAAAGTCTCTCCTGATTTCATACTTGGGGGCGGCACTAATCTCATTTATAAGAGATGGTCGCTGAACGCCTTGTTTGAGTGGAAACAGGGTGGTCAGATGTATTCCGGCAGCAATGGATTGCTTGATTATTATGGCCTGTCAAAAAGGACTGAAGACCGTGAATCGACATTTATTTACGACGGAGTAAAAAGAGACGGAACACCCAATGATATAGCTCGTGGAGGGCCCAATGATCCTCTTGCACTGCAGTATTTGCATACAAATGTACTTACAAATATTGATGAATACTATATATACGATAATTCATTCGTCAAGCTTCGTGAGCTATCCCTGAAGTATAATCCTGCAGAGAGATTATTCAAAAAAGTTGATCTGGGTATTTCTGTTTTTATGAGGAACTTACTCCTATGGACTGCTCTTCCAAATCTCGATCCTGAATCGAGTCAGGGGAATACAAACATGGGAGGATCATTTGAGAGGTTCACCGTACCTCAGACAACCAGCTTTGGTTTTAATCTTGATTTAACTTTTTAATTTGAAATGTTATGAGAAAAGTACTTTATATTTTGTTTGCAGCAATTCTGACTGCTTCTATCTGGTCATGCTCGGAATCAATTATGGATGAGATCAACAGGAACGTAAATGATCCAAGCGATATGGTTTCGAGATTGATAATCACAGACGCTATCACTGGCAGCGCATTCTCGGTAGCCGGAGGTGATTTTGCTTTTTATGCATCAATTTATATTGAACATAATACCGGAGTATGGGGTCAGTTTTATAATGCTGATATAAGATCTTCTCAACCCACAAGCTCCACAACTTACAACAATGCGTGGAATGCAGCTTACGCAAACCTTTATATACTGAAGGTTGTGCGGGAAAAGTGTTCTGAAGGCGGTCCGGAAGAAGGCAACTACCACACATTGGGTATTGCACAGATACTTACGGCATATAATCTGGCAGCACTGACAGATGTAATGGGAGATGTGCCATGGACAGAAGCTCTTCAGCCGGGTGTCATATTTACTCCTGTTCTGGATAAGCAGGAAAATATCTATGATAATATATTTGGTTTGCTCGATGATGCCATAGCCAATCTGAACAAGGCAACAATCTATCCTTCTTTGGGAATCCAGGATCTGCTATATGGCGGGAACATTGAAATGTGGAAGAAATTTGCCTATGGGTTGAAAGCCCGTTATACAATGCGTTTATCGTTTAAGACCCCGGCTTATGCTGACGTAATCTCATTTGCCAGCCAGTCTTTCACATCAAGAGCTGAACAGGCTCAGTTTAATTATAATGGCAATACATCTCAAAGCCCCTATTATTGTATGTTCCTGGATCGGGATTATTATGGAGCAAGTCAAAGTCTGCATGATAAATTAACGGAACGTAATGATCCCAGGGATGATGTATTCTTCATAACTCATCCAAGCTCGGGAGGTGATCTGGTGTTTGCACCAAATGGCACGGCGAATCAGGTACAAGGTTCGTATTCAATATCTGCGATAAGCACTATAACCGCGCCTACTTACCTTATGAGTTACCACGAACTGGAATTTCTGAAAGCTGAGGCCTATGTCAGGAATAACAATCTGGCTCTTGCGGATACTGCATTGCGGAAAGCTGTTACTGCTGCATTTCAAAAAGTAAATATTGGATTATCAGCCCCGGAAGCTCTTAACTATTTCAATACCAGTGTAAGACCAAGATTTACTGCAGATCCTCTATCGGAGGTCATGAATCAGAAATACATTGCATTTTTTGAAGAAGAAGCTATTGAAGCTTATAACGATTACAGAAGGTTAAAAGCAATGGGAGATAATGTGATCAACCTGGCTAATCCCCTGAATACTAACAGATTTCCATTGCGTTTTACTTATGGATCTGAAGATGTCACCACTAATATGAATGTCCGGGATGCTTATGGAAATGGCACCTACGTTTATACTGAAAATGTATGGTGGGCCGGGGGAACCCGATAAGCACCAACTTTATCGAAGCTTAACACTAAAATTATTTATAATCAAAACTATATTATGATGAAAAAATTAAAAACGTTGGGATCGATCTTCACACTGATAATAATATTCTTAAGTTGTGAAGAGCTTCCTGACCCTGCAGGCCGGAGGGGCATAGCAGTGGTACCTGCCATCACTGACATTGATCCCGGGATTTTTGACTCCAAGGATCTTGAGAATTCATATGTGGAGTTCGTGGTAACAGTACCTGCCGGTACTAAACCCGAAAAAATCACGGTCACAGGATCGTATCAGAACAACTCTGAAAGAATTGCAATTACAGAAGTTACATCCTTTCCGGCAACTGTAAGGATCCTTTCATCCGTTGCTGCACAGAAACTGGGAATTGCACTTGATGAAATCGAAAACGGGGATGTATTTACTTTTGAATTACTGACCCTGGCCAACGGGCTTGCAACATTTTCAAATGCTGTGTTATTCGTCCCGGTGGCCTGTGCTTACGATGTAGATTTGGCAACAGGCAGTTATCATTCAGTTTCTGCTGACTGGGCATCAGAAGGCGATATAACACTTTCAGCTGATCCTGATGATCCATATAAGATATATGTATCAGGTCTTGAAGAGATGGAGGGACTGATTGAGGACCAGGGGCCGCTTGTAATGTATATAAATCCTGCAACTTATAATGTTACTGTTCCTGAAAAGGTCATTTCTTCAGATGCCTGGGGCTATGGAGCGATTTCATATTCCGGGAGAGGTGTATATGGTTCATGTGACGGATCATACATCATGTTTTTCGATATTTCTATCGGGGTATATGGCAATCAGGGGACATTTGGATTTACTTTTACCAGAAATCCGTAGTTGATTTATTTAAATTAGTAGTGTCCGATAAATATTGAGAGATCCTTCGCTTCACTCCGGATGACAAGAATTTGAGGAGTTTGGAGGAAAGAGCGAAACAAAGTGGAGCGAAGTATCTTTTTCGTTATTTTCAGAATTAACCGGTAAACAATGAATTAAACCATTATTTATCCTTTGGTTTTCTCTCTATAGGAATTATTCCTGCCATCTCCCCAATAATGTTTACCAGATCGGTCCCTGTTGGAACTACAATTTTCGCATTATTTCCGAGTGATGTTTCCAGAGCCTCCAGCTTCCTTAATAACTGGGCATTCCCGATAAAATACTTATCTGCCGCTTCATTTACCAGTTTAATGGCTTCAGCTTCGCCTTCAGCGTGCAATATTTTAGCACGTTTAAAACCTTCTGCTTCTTTTATCTTTGCTCTCTTTACACCATCGGCAACAGTTTCCGCAGCTGTTGCAGAATCTATTGCCGCAATTTTTTCATTTTCAGCTTTTACCACTTTATTCATAGTTTCCTGAACATCCGCGGGGGGGTCAATTTGTTTTAATTCAGTACGGATAATTTCAATTCCCCAACCTTTAGTTTCTTTATGAAGGGTCTCAAGAAGCTCTGTGTTAATTCTTCCCCGTTCGCTGTTAGCAGATTTTAAGGTAAGTGTTCCGATTATATTACGAAGTGTAGTGCGGGCAAGATTAACAATCTGCCATTTATATCTATCAACATCATATGTTGATCCTTTTACACTCTCCTCATCTGATTTTACCCTGAAATAAACCTGGGCATCGACGCTTGCATTCAGATTATCGTTAGTGATTATTTCCTGCGGCTCAGCATCTATCATCTGTTCCGTTATGTTTATCAGAAACAGTCTATCAATAATTGGAATAATCCAGTGAAATCCCGGATTGGCAAAATTATGGTACTTTCCAAGCCGTTCAATTAAGCCTCGTTCAGTTGGCCGTACGATTCTTATTCCTGCGAAGAATATCACTACCACAGGAATTATCAGATACAAATAGTTCATTTCAATTTCCTTTCTTTTAAATAATAATTATGTTTCAAAATAATAATGGCGAGGTTGCAAGCTTGAATGTGTTTAAAATACAATGATTTAACTC
>DCVC01000298.1 GCA_002328625.1 Bacteroidales bacterium UBA2198 | reverse complement strand
TGCTTGTTGATGACTATGATAAGGCAATTGAATTCTTTACAAAAAAACTAATGTTCAGCCTTGTAGAGGATACAGCAATATCACAAACAAAAAGATGGGTGCTGGTAAAACCCGACGGCTCAGAGGGCAGTTGTTTATTACTGGCAAAAGCTGCAAATGACAAGCAAAGAAAAATACTCGGAAATCAATCCGGCGGGCGAGTATTCTTATTCCTCCATACTGACAACTTCAAAAGAGATTATCAAAACCTTTTAGAAAACGGGATTAAGATTGTCAGGGAACCTGTAAGCGAAAAATATGGAACAGTTGCTGTATTTGAGGATCTCTATGGTAATTTATGGGATCTGATTGAGCCTTATTCATAATGATATTCTTTTTCTGACTTTGATATACCAGTATGCTGATAGTGGTTCGAACGGTAACCATGATTGTGAAAATCTTTATGAAATTCATTTTTCCTAAATTGGTATCTTTGGACTTTTTAACCTATCAAAAGTGACAAAAAGTTCTATTTCTGTCCGTTGCCGATTAAAATTGTAAGGAGACACTTTATGTATGAAACAATAGAAAAATTCCATGAGTTGATCTTAAATAAGGAATGGAAGGCTTTACGCAATGAAATAAATGGGATCGAAGAAATACAGATTGCTGAGATAATTGAAGAATTATCTGAAGAAGAAGATATAGTTATCTTCCGCTTATTATCCAATAAGCAGGCAAAAAATACATTTCAATTTCTTTCCCATGAAAAACAGGAACAAATCATTGAGGGTTTGGCAAGAAATGTTAATAAATTATCGGGGTTGCTAAACGATTTGGATCCTGATGACAGAACAGCTTTTTTTGAGGAATTACCTGGTCAGGTTTCTCAACGGCTGATCCAGCTTTTATCACCCGAAGAGCGTAAGATTGCAACACAATTACTTGGTTATCCGGAAGATAGTATCGGGAGGCTGATGACTCCTGAATTTGTTGCAGTAAAATCTCACTTTAGTGTTGGTCAGACACTGGATCATATCAGAAAATTTGGCCATGACTCTGAAACCCTTAATGTAATCTATATAGTTGAAGATAATTGGAAATTAATAGATGATATCAAGATCCGTGAAATAATACTTGCAAATCCAGACCAATCTATTAAAGACTTGCTGGATAACCGTTATGTTTCACTAAATGCCTATGATGATCAGGAATTAGCAATCCGTGCTTTTAAGGACCATGACCGGGTAGCTCTTCCTGTTACTGATACAGATGGTATACTTCTTGGAATTGTAACCTTCGATGATATTATGGATGTTGAAGAAGCAGAAACTACCGAGGACTTTCACAAATTTGGCTCGTTTCAGAATGCTATAATAAACCCTCTAAAAGCTAAAGCTGCTTTCTTATTTAAAAAACGTATCCTCTGGTTAACTGTACTCGTATTCATGAATGTTTTTTCAGGTGCAGCTATTGCAGGCTTTGAAAATGTAATACAGTCTATGGTGTCCCTGATGTTTTTCCTTCCGCTTCTGATTGGCAGCGGAGGCAATGCAGGATCTCAATCCGCCACTCTAATGATACGGTCTCTTGCAACCGGTGATGTTGTAATCAGGGATTGGCTAAGATTAATTGGTAAAGAATTTCTGGTATCTTTTCTGCTTGGTGTTACAATGGCGGTTGGTGTAACTCTGGTTGCAACTTTCAGAGCCCCTGAAATTATTATTGTAGTTGCAATGACAATGGTCTGTACAGTAATGGCAGGCAGCTTGATTGGATTGACGATACCTTTTATTTTTACAAAATTAAACCTTGACCCCGCCACTGCCAGTGCCCCGCTGATAACTTCTATTGCAGATATTATTGGGGTATTGATATATTTCTCAATCGCCGCCTGGTACTTTGGATTATAAGTAATATTACAAATTCAAACCATAAAGACAGCTGACGTCCCCTGCAAAAATATAAGCTTTTTGAATTGGCTTATCTAACCTGAAAAATTCATAGAATTTTTCACACGAATTTAGTGTCAATTTCATTCCTGAATATTTATCTGCAAAAGGAATATTTTTATTAAGTTGTGATGCCAAATAATATACTTGACAGTCAGAAATTATTTGCTTTTATTTGCAGGGTAGCGACTGGTTAATTTAAAAATTGTATGATTCAAAAATAAATCATGAACAAACTATTAAAAAAGGTCAAAGACATTTATCAGGATGGATGTGTAACAATTACACTTAATACACACCGGACACGCCCTGATTATAAGAAGGATGCTCTTAAACTTAAAAACCTCGTTAAAGAGGCTGAAAAAAGACTCTATGACGGATATGATAAACGTTTTGTATGGCCGATAATGAAGAATCTGAATAAAACTGCTGAAAATATAGACCACAGCCTGAATCTTGAAAGTCTTGTGATCTTTGCCAAACAGGATTTCTCAGATTATACCCGTCTCCCGGTAGAAGTCACCGACAGAGTTGTGATTGACAACACATTTGCCACGCGCGATCTGGTAAGGGCACTCCATCAGGAATCATCATATTATATTCTGGTATTAAGCAGGCATAAAGCAAGGCTAATCGAAGCTTTTAATGATAAACTCGTTTCTGAATTTAAAGGCGAACTCCCGATGGTTAATACCCTTTATACTACTGACAGAACAAAATTGTCTACAAAAAAAGGGCAGGACAACCTGGTTGAAGAGTTTTTTAACCAGGTTAATAAATATGTTTTAAAAGTTATTGCAGAAGATCCTCTTCCAATAATAATTGTTACTGAAACCAGGAACTTTGATCATTTTATTAAAGTGGCAGACAAAAAAGAACTAATAGTTGGTCATTTAAACCGTAACAGAGATAACGAAAAGGCCGGTAATATTGTGAAAGATGCCTGGAAAGAAGTACTGGAACTAGTAAAAATGAATAACATGAAGAGAATAGAAGAGTTACATAAAGCAGTCGGCAATAATAAATTTGTTTCTGACTATAATGAAATATGGAGTGCCATACAACAGGGGAAAGGCAAAACTCTTTTTATTAAAAAAGGTTTCTTTCAACCTGCATTGCTGAGTGAAGGTAAGATTACTATTATAACCAATATTGACACCGCTGCTAAAGGGTTTATTGATGATATAGTTGATGAAATGATCGAACAAAATATTTCCCGCGGCGGTGATACTGTATTCCTCGAAGGGAATGAACTCAGCAGCTTTAATAATTTAGCATTAATAACGAGATATTAATAATTAATAGTGTGGTTATGAACTTAAGAGGAAAAAAATTTGAAAAGACCGATATAGCTATCACCGGATGGATGGCAAAAAATGGTTTGCTATTGTTACGAATGAGCATAGGCATAATATTCTTCTGGTTTGGAATCCTTAAGTATTTTGAAGGATTAAGTCCTGCTGAAGGACTGGCAATAAAAACCATAGATACATTGACATTCAATTTATTACCTGAAAAGTTAATTATCTATGGACTTGCAACATGGGAAGTACTTATTGGAATCGGGCTTATTTTTAATATTTTTCTGCGTGAGACATTGTTGTTGCTTTTTTTACAGATGTTAGGGACCTTCGCTCCTTTGTTCCTTTTCACCCCTGAAGTATTTCATGTTTTCCCGGTCTCATTAACTCTCGAAGGACAATATATTGTAAAGAACATTATTTTAATAAGTTCGGGTATAGTACTGGGAGCTACTGTCCGTGGAGGAAAGCTGGTGCCCTGAATATAAAAATCATATGAAAATACTTCTTACTGGTGCAACCGGCTATATTGCACAACGTTTATTACCTGTCCTGCTTGGACAAGGACACGAGGTAACATGCTGCGTACGCGACAGAATAAGGTTTAATCCTGAGAAATTCAGATCAACTGCCTTATCAGTTATTGAGGCAGATTTTCTGAAAAAAGAGACACTTAAAATCATTCCCGCCGACATTGATGTAGCCTATTACCTGATACATTCCATGTCCGCTTCAGCAGGAAATTTTGAAAAACTGGAGGAAATATCTGCTACCAATTTCAGGGACATAATCCAGCAGACAAAAGTCCGTCAGGTGATATATCTCAGTGGTATTGTGAACGATGAAAAACTGTCAAAACATCTTAAAAGCAGAAAAAATGTTGAAAACGTACTGGCTTCCGGCTTATATCCATTAACAACCCTCAGGGCTGGTATTATCATAGGTTCAGGTAGTGCATCTTTTGAGATTATCCGTGATCTGGTAGAAAAACTTCCTGTTATGGTTGCACCCCGCTGGCTTAACACCTCATCGCAGCCCATAGCAATTCGTAATGTCATTGAATTTCTTTCAGGTGTTCTGTTAAAAAAAGAGACATTCAGTAAAAGCTACGATATTGGGGGACCCGATATACTTACCTATAAACAAATGCTGATGAGGTACGCCAGGGTAAGAGGTCTAAGGCGATGGATAGGTATTGTCCCGGTCATGACCCCAAAACTCTCTTCTTACTGGCTTTATTTTATAACTTCAACCTCCTATTCCCTCGCTCAAAATCTTGTCGACAGCATGAAAGTTGAAGTAGTGTGCAAAGAAAACAACCTGCACGATATTCTTGGCATAACTCCGGTAAGCTACGAAGATGCTATAAAAGAAGCATTTGAAAAAATGGAAATGAATCAGGTTGCATCAACCTGGAAGGATGCCCTAACTTCCGATACACTCAGATATGGGATATCCAGATATGCTGAAGTCCCGGTACATGGATGCTTCAGAGATTACCGGAAGATTAAAACAGATGACAGTGAAAGAGTATTAAGAAATATATGGTCAATTGGTGGTGAGACCGGATGGTATTATGGTAACTGGCTCTGGGGTATCAGGGGTTTTATTGACAAGCTTTTTGGCGGTGTAGGTCTGAGAAGGGGCCGGAAAAGCCAGAATGAGATTTCACCAGGAGATGCACTTGATTTCTGGCGTGTCCTTATTGCTGATAAAACCGAAAAAAGATTACTGCTGTATGCTGAAATGAAACTTCCCGGGGAAGCATGGCTGGAGTTTAAAATCGATAGCAATAATTATCTGCATCAGACGGCTACTTTCAGACCCCTTGGATTATGGGGAAGAATCTACTGGTATACGGTTTCTCCTTTACACTACTTTGTTTTCAGAGGAATGATCAACAGAATTGCTAAAACTTAATATAATCAGTTATACATGTTTCTGCAGCATGGGGTATGCTGATATAACAGCTCCACTCTGAACAGGTAATTAATAAATCCCCTTTGCAATAAAAAAAGTTATCACTGAAACAGAACTGGCCAGAAAAGTCCCCCAAACCATATCAACCACTGTCACTAATAAGGGCCAGCCTTTCATAGAAGCAAGGTTTGTTAAATCGTAAGTAGCATATGTAACAAGACCAAACAATGCACCGAAGACCAGAGCATTGATCCAGGATTGCCTTTCAACAGCCGGTTCAATTACAAATATAACAAGCCCTGCTATGAATAATAAATAGAAAATAATGGCAGCATACCAGTTAATTTCAGGTTTCATCAGGAATCCAATCTGGTCCTTGTAGAATTTTCTTGCAATAAGTGCCAGCCAGAAAATATCAATTGTAAAAAATACCGGCACAGCTATGAGAAACAGTTTTATAGACATAATGATTAATATTATCGAACTATTGTAGTAAAATTAGTTAATTTAGATGAATTATGACAAAACGAATTCATTATAAATCAATTGTAATTTCCGATGTCCATCTTGGTACAAAAAGCTCCAAAGCAAGTGAGCTGGTAAAATTCCTTAAGAGACATTCATGTGAGAAATTAATAATGAACGGAGACATAATTGATGGCTGGCGGTTACAAAAATCTGGAAAGTGGGAAAAACACCATACAAGTCTGTTAAAGCTTATTACCAGGATGATACAGAAACAAAAGACTCAAATAATCTATTTGAGAGGGAACCATGATGACTTTCTTGATAAAATACTTCCTTTCAGTTTCAGAAGACTGTCAATTGTTAGAGAGTATTATCATTACAGTTTTGGGAAGAAATATCTTGTCCTTCATGGAGATGTTTTTGACCACGTGACTTCAAATTTCCGATGGCTTGCCAAAATTGGCGATATTGGTTATATTTTTCTTCTATGGGTAAATAAAATCTATAATAACAGAAGACTCAGAAGGGGAAAATCCTATTATTCGATTTCCAGGATTATAAAGCACAAAGTCAAACAGGCAGTTTCATATATATCCGGCTATGAAAACGAGATTATGAAGCTTGCTCTTTCAAGGGGTTGTGATGGAGTTATTTGCGGTCATATTCATCATCCTGCCATAATCTCTACAGAAAAAATCGTCTATATGAATTCCGGCGACTGGGTTGAATCACTTTCGGCCCTTGTTGAGACCTCAGACGGGGATTGGAATATTGTCTATTATTCAGATCTTCAAAAGAAAGAGAAAAAAAGCTAGATCATTGTTTTAGAAACCCGATTAAATGCTATTATTACAACCTTTTATATTTAAGNNTTAATTACTAGTAGTAATTTTATTTTCATTAGTAACCTGATCAATTGTATAGTTGATAATATACCTCCCAATAAAATGATCATAGAGGAAACATATAATTTGCTGAAAACAAAATATAAAAATCAGGTAGAAAATCTTACAATAAGAGATGTCAGGGTAGGATTATTTCTTACAGCTGTCCGTCTGTCAGATAACAGTTATGGAGTTGCCTCCACATGTACTGATAATCATCCGGTTTGCATAAAAGATAAACGGGATTTCAGTGATTTTACACCATTGAAAATCAAAGGACAAAAAGTAATCAGCCTTTTTGATTCCGGAAAAGAAACAGGGATTGTTGTTACCCTGAAAATTGCAGTATTAAATGCTATCTCTTCGAATATCATTTCGTCTTCAGATTATGAGATACTTCATAATACTGATCCGATTGAACTAATTGATCTGGGATCAAAAAAAACTATCACGATAGTAGGAGCGTTTCAGTCGTATATCCGTAAAATATCAGAAACAGGAAACCGGTTATATGTTCTGGAATTGAATGAAAATGCTCTTTTACCTGAACAAAGACAATATTTTGTACCCGCATCAGATTATCATAATGTTTTACCGGAATCTGATATTGTTATAATTACAGGTTTTACACTCGTAAATAATACAATAGATAATTTGCTTTCTGCTTTGTCTCAAAGATCTCTTGTTATTGTTACAGGACCATCGAGCAGTATCATTCCTGATCTCTTGTTTGAAAACAAAGTAAAGATAATCGGAGCAACAAGGATTACAAAACCAGATATTTTATTTAAAGTCGTTGGGGAAGCGGGTGCCGGATTTCATCTTTTCAAATACTGTGCTGAAAAAATATGTGTCTTAAGGAACGATGAAAAGTGAATTGAATGAAAAATGGATCAAAGCATCAATTATAGGCACAATCTGGGCCGCATCAGAGATTGTGCTGGGAAGCTTTTTGCATAATTTGAGGGTCCCCTTCAGCGGGAATATTCTTACTGCAATTGGACTTATTATACTGATCTCAATAAGTTATACCTGGACGGAAAAAGGACTTTTCTGGCGTGCCGGATTGATTTGTGCAATTTTGAAGACCATGTCGCCAAGTGCTGTTATTTTCGGCCCAATGATCGCTATTTTTACAGAATCACTTCTCCTTGAAACATCAGTCAGGCTGCTGGGCAGAACAATTCCAGGTTACCTCCTGGGAGCTACACTGGCTATGTCGTGGAATTTATTTCAAAAGATAGCTAACTATATCATTTTCTATGGTTCCAATATTGTTGAAGTATATGTTGATTTACTGAAACTTGCACAGAGACAACTCAACCTTCAAACAGAAATAACCTGGCTGCCCATTTTTTTTCTGTTGATAATCTATGCTTCGTTTGGCCTGTTTGCAGGGATTATTGGAATCAGGGTCGGCAGGAAGATGTTAAAACATCATGGTTCAGAGCTTCCAGGTAAACCTGACAAACCTGTATTGGCTAAAGTTGAAAATGCAAAGAATGGATTTAAATATTCACTTCTGTGGCTTTTTATTAATATCTTCCTTATGATAGGTTCATTTCTATTATTGAATTTTGCCCTGTGGGTTATATGGAGCTTAACCATAGCCGGAATCGTTACTGTCTGGTCATTCAGGTATAGAAGAGCATTCCGGCAATTATTAAAACCTGGTTTCTGGCTGCTTTTTGTTTTTATTACATTAATCACAGCATTTGTTTTCACAAAAGCCCAGACAGGAGAAAACGTTTTATTAAAAGGCCTACTTACAGGACTGCAGATGAACTTCAGGGCTGTAGTTGTTATTACAGGTTTTTCGGTACTTGGAACTGAACTATACAATCCAAAAATCAGGAATTTTTTCCTGAAGACATCTGTTAAACATCTGCCTTTAGCTCTGGAACTTTCAGCAGAAAGTCTGCCTTCATTCATAGCCAGTATTCCCGATTTAAAAAGTATAGTTAAAAATCCGGTGTCTATTTTTCATAAGGTCATTATGCATGCTGACAAAAGGTTAACA
This sequence comes from Bacteroidales bacterium UBA2198, assembly GCA_002328625.1. GTDB lineage: Bacteria > Bacteroidota > Bacteroidia > Bacteroidales > VadinHA17 > LD21. The sequence goes on along the minus strand of DCVC01000298.1, from coordinate 3,403 downwards.
GAAATCAGGAACAAAACAAAATTCAGCCAGAAAGTATTCATTATCAGTGGCTCTGTTGGTGAAGGAAAAACTACATTTATTAAAAATATGTTAGAGATATTCAAAACAAACAATATAAGTGTTGGAGGAATTCTCTCACAGAGGGTTATGATAAATTCACAAACGACAGGTTATGATATTGTTGACATTGAGAATGAGGATAAAGAGATTCTTCTAAGGCATGCTGAAGATGATGAAAAAGAAAGAATTGGCATTTATTCAATTTATAATAAGGGTTTTGAATTTGGAACCAGGGTACTTCAGCGGTGTAAGGAGGATGAAAAGAAGATAATCATTATCGATGAAGTCGGAAAACTCGAACTCGGGAATAAAGGGTGGGCAAATTTGATCAATGAACTGGCAGATAACTCAAAAAGTCATCTCCTGATTGCTGTGAGGGACTCCCTTGTTGAGGAAGTTATACAGAAATGGCAGTTCAAAGAGTGTCAGATTTACAAAATATCAGAAACAGACTTTTTAACTGCCTGTAAATCTATTATTAAGCAAATAAATTCCTGATTGGTAAATCCTTGCCAGGGTACCCGGAGCTATTTATCTCTGCCCGTCTGGCTGATTGGTCCCCCGTTGAAAAGATGAGTGTTGCACTGGGTAAGGTGATTGTTCACCGGGTAGGATTTTTTGACTCAATAAAAAAGGGAGGATTTAAAAATACCTTTGTAGAATTGTATCCTGAGACTTTCAAACAAAGTGCGTTTTTTATTCATTCCCTATAACAACTGAATTTCTTTTATTTCTAAATAAAAAATCTTATCTTAATAGGTTGGTTTAAGAGAATTTTTATTTAAATCCAAGTTCTTATGAAAACAATCATTCACTCTTTCTTAATTGCACTCTTAATGACATTTGGTTCATGTGTGACAAGTGTCAGGTTCCCGGTCTCACAGATTGCTCCTGCCGAAGATGACGGAGTACTGACCTTCCCGGAAAACTAGCCATTGTTCCGTTTGCCCAGATTCTTTGTTAGGCAATAAGATAAATTGATAAACATGTCTATTGAGTATCCCGATTATTTCGCCAGATTCTATGATTTTATTTATCACCATTCACGTGATGGTGTTGATAACAAATTCTATCTTGACAGGATAAAAGAAACTAAAGGCAAAATCCTGGAGGTTGGTGTTGGCACAGGTCGTTTTTTTATAGATGCCTTGAATGACGGAGCTGATATTTACGGAATTGATATAAGTCCTGCAATGCTTGAAGTTTTGACAAATAAATTACCTGTGCAGGAACAAGAAAGGGTTGGCCGGCAAAACATTATTGATTTTCATTTTGATTTCAAATTTGATCTGATTATTGCTCCATTCAGGGTATTTATGCACCTGACTGAAAAAGAAGACCAGATAAAAGCTCTTAACAATGTTTTCCTTCATTTGGACAAGGGTGGAACATTTATCTTTGATGTTTTCATCCCTGATCTAAACTATCTGATAAAGGGATTTGACAATTTTGCGGATTTTGAGGGGGAATATGCCCCAGGGAATAAAGTAAAAAGAATTGTAACTACAAAACCTGATATATTAAACCAGATAATAAATATTTCCTTTGTCATTGAGTGGAATGAGCAGGATTTGCAATTCCGGAAAGAGTGGAAAACAACTTTGAGATTCTTCTTCAGATATGAGTTGGAGCATTTGCTGGAACGCTCAGAATTTGAAAAATATCATATTATCGGGGACTTTAACAGTAATCCCCTGAATTCTGATTCAAAAGAATTTATAGTAATCTGTCAGAAAAACTGAGGATAAAATCTTTACCATCCTGGAACAAAGTTTATCCCGAATACTCCGTTACTAAATCCTCCATTCTGGAGAGGGAAAGCATAATATGGCTCTATAATAAGCGCCCCGAGAACATTAATTCTTAATGAAGCGCCTGTACTGTATATCGGGTATCGTTTCTCATAAGTAATTCCCGAAGGATTCCAGTCGAGTATTATTTTATCGCCGGGAGACCAGGCTAATCCACCATCAAAGAACAGGTTAAAGTCAGTTAGAAACCACCTGGATTTTATTAATGCAAGTCTTTCCGGACCTGTTACAGGTATCCTGAACTCGGCATTGGCAACAAGTGTCCTCTCGCCACTTAACCTTGAAACATTGAAAGAATTCATTTGTAGAGAAGAACGATCACTAAAAGAGACATTTTCGTATCCTCTGATGAGCCACGGATAACCCAGGTAAAGGGGCGATATAATGCTATTTCCCACACCGCTGCCATACCTTCCATAATGATATGCCCTGAAAGCCATACTGAAAGGTTTTATAAAGAAGTACTTCCTGTAGTCAACCAGGGCCGTGTAAAAGTCAACCACACTAAAGTATTTTTCTAACTGGAACCTGGCACGATGTCCCTGCATTGGGGAAGTCATCCCGAAATAAGAATTATCTTCAATATAAGCCAGTGAAATCTGCTGGTAATTATTACCTCTTGGTGCATCAAGTTTTTCTCTGGTTCCTCCTATCTCCAATCCGTTTGGTAAAAAATAATTATTGAACCTGTCAATCCGGTAATAATACCATGATGTGGAAAAATTTGCTTCCAGCCTCCTGTTTTGAGATATCGGGTAGAACAGAAACCCGGAAATATTATCTTCAAACATCCTCATATAATCGAGCACGAGATTATTTACAAAAACAGGTTCACCTCCTATTCTGATCGAGTCATAGGTCAAAAACATATTCCCGAAACGGTATGGAATATGTGAGAGAGCAGCACCCCACTTTATCTTGCTTTTCTGATTTATATAAGCTGCCTGTCCTCCAAAATCATAAATCTCGCCATTCAGGGAGAGCGATGAGTACAATTGGCTGTTGCCAAGTATATCACTGAATATCATATTAATACTTCCACCAAGATTGTTCCGGTATACACCTGTTGAAACACCTATGCTTGCATTATTAGAGATATAATCGAGTTTGAATTTAGGACGATATACCCCTTCCTTTACAGAATCAACAGGCATTAATGCAATATACTGCCTGTTATAAAGAGTAGTGTCAATAAGATTGAATGCAAAATGCTTCAATGGCGGCAATGTTCCTGCATCAAAGTTGACGTAGTTCTTATCTGCCCGGGTATATTCAAATTCATCTGTATTTGCAATCCAGATCTGGTATTTATTGTTGATGTAGTAAGTATATACTATTAAATCTCCTTCGGGTGCGACACTTATTGCCGGTGAAAAAGGGGTTATTCCGCTGATTCCTGTAATATAATCTGTTAACTTGTAAACACTTTGAGAATCAAGGCTGTAATTATACAGATTCCTGAAACCATCAGCATCAGAAAGGAAATATACAGATCTGCCGTCCTTTGAAAAGAATGGATTAAGGTTGTATGC
>DCVC01000044.1 GCA_002328625.1 Bacteroidales bacterium UBA2198 | reverse complement strand
GCACTTAACAGGCTTGACATGGCAACGGGCACTTTCCGGCACTATTCCCCTGACTCAACAGCTATAAAAGGAGCCGGGAATTTTATCCGGTCAATAAACGAGGACAAAGATGGACTGCTCTGGGTAAGGACCGGAAAAAACATCTATTCATTCGAAAGACTCAGTGAAAAATTCACATTATTCACTGTCGACTCCCTTTCCTGGTATCCGAGAAATGAAACATATATAGTTGCAAGTCAGCACTATGCTGAAGCCAACAACGGGAACAAATGGTTTGTTACTTACTCTTCACTTTATTATTTTAGAAACCAGGATAAAAGCTTCAGAAAGATCCTTCCTGATACTGCAGATGATAATCTCAATGATGTACTTCAGGCAAAATGTGTTGTTGCAGATAAGAACGGAACCATCTGGATCGGGACGGATGGAGGTGGATTATTAAGATGGAACGAAACCCGGGGTAAACCGGAGAAAATCAATATCCAGCCCGCAGGAAAGAACTCAGAAGAGTTTAATTCCGTTTCGGCCATATTACCAGGTATTGACGGTTCTTTGTGGTGCTTTGGAAACGGGGCATTTTCAAGATATGATCCTGAAAATAATAGCGTTAATAATTATTTGTTTCTCTATAATTACCGGACTGTTTATGAAAATCAGGGATCTCCGGTCTGGATTGATGATGCTTTTCAGTACAGTGACGGCACCATCTGGTTCCTCAATAAAAGAGCCGGATTGATGTTCAGGTTTGATCCGGCAGGTGAAAAGCTCTGCTTGTACAGAACACCGACATTCATGGTATACCAGTGCGTTATGGACAATACAGGATCGTTCTGGTTCTCCGCCATAAGGAACAATATCCTCAGGCTGGTAACAGGTCAGCTGCCTTATTTCACAAGGGGTGTCAATAATTCTGCCTTTACCGCCCAAACAAACAGAAACACTATTCTGGAAGATAATCAGAATAGTATCTGGTTCTTGTTCAATTATGGGACTTATATCTTGAATGATTTCAATATTAAATCAACATTTATCCCTGATCAGTTCAGATTTCCTGACGGAGATACCACAAAGGAAAGCGGTTTTAAAGACAGCAGAGGCAATTTGTGGTTTGGATCCCACACAGGTAAAATAACAAAATGCGATCCGGTATCGATGGACTATAAAAATTTTTATTTGCCTCAAAGGAATAAAGAGGGCAGTTTGTTCTGGATTCCCCTGATCAGGGAGGATAAAACCGGGGATATATGGATTGCTACCTCCCATTCAGGTATTTACAGGCTTACCGGGGGACGAGAAAAGCCGGAACATATTATGGATTTCATAAAAGATCAGCAGGGGATTAATCAGGCAATTCTGATAGATTTCCTTATTGACAGCTATGGTCAATTCTGGATGCTGACTTCGGAATCTCTCTTGTCTATCCGGATGCCTGAAATGAAAATAAAGGATTACACCAATTACGGAAATGATATATTCAGTTCTTATAGAAGCAATGTCCGGGTCAGCGAGGATATCAAAGGTAACTTATGGATTCTGAACAGCAGGTCGGGACTTTATCTTTTCAGCCGGCAAAATGAATCATTTATAAAACATGAGGTGATTGAGGAGGGTCCTGATACAGAGTATTACGATCTTCTGACCGACAGGACCGGCAGGTTATGGATAGGACATAATAAAGGTATTTCGATTCTTGATGTTGTAAGTAAAAGCATACGGCTGATAAAAACACCCATGCTTCAGTTTGACCTGCAATCACTACAGACACGAACAGGGCAGATTCTTTATATTAACGACAATCACCTTTATATTTTTGATGAAGAGCCTCCGCAAAACAAAACAATTCCACCGATATACATAACACAATTGCTGATTAATGGCCGGGATTATAAGGAGATTTTCACCAACGGAACTGACATAGCTTCAATAAAAAAGCTTGTTCTGCCTTTTAGTCTGAATACCATCAACATTGAATTTGCTGTCCTCAATTACCTGAATCCTGAAGAGAACAGATACCGGTTCTTTATGACAAAACGTGATATTGATACCATAACTGTCACCCAGGGAATTAAAGCTGAGTACAAGAGTTTACCTCCGGGGAAGTATAAATTCTGGGTTACGGGATCAAACAATGACGGATTCTGGAATCCCCAGGGTGTTTCACTTGATATCCTGATTCGACCTCCATGGTTCAGGTCAGCGCTGGCTTATGTTATTTATATAATAGCTTTTATTACAGGGATTCTGGGTTACATAAGATTTAGGATGAGGAACCTAACAAGGGAAAAGATCAGGCTGAAAGCTGAAATTGAAGCAGCAACTTCCGAGCTTGAGATCAGAAACCGTCAGCTTGCTGAAATTGACAGGTTAAAAACCCATTTCTTCACCGATGTTTCGCATGAAATCAGAACCCCATTATCGCTGATACTCGGACCTCTTGAGACTATTTCAAAAGAAGAGATGCTCAGCAGCAGGATGACCGGAATGATTGATCTTATAAAACGTAATGCTTACAGGTTAATGAATCTTGTTAATCAGCTTCTGGATATTTCGCGTCTGGATGCAGGCAAAATGAAGATCACATTATACCATGATGATATAATAAAAACCCTGCGCATTCTGGTCTATGAATTTCTGTCGATGGCTGAAACCAAGCATATAAAGTATATAGCTGATTTGCCAGAAAAACCATTTAGAACCTTGTTCGACAGAGATAAAACGGAGAAAATCATCTCCAACCTTCTTTCGAATGCATTCAAATATACTCCTCCAAACGGAACGGTACAATGTATAATTAAGATTGAATCAAAAACGGCTTCTTCACCTCAGAATTTACTGAACATCAGGATTATTGATTCTGGTCCAGGTATAAGCAAAATTAATCAGGAACGGATATTCGACAGGTTTTTCAGAGTGGAGGGACATCATGAAAGCGAGGGTTTTGGAACTGGGATAGGCCTATCTCTGGTCAAGGAATTTGTAAGATTGCTTCACGGGGAAATAAAATTAAAAAGCACCCAGGGAAAATATTCAGAATTCAATGTCATACTTCCCCTAGGGAAGGAGCATCTCTCCCCCTATGAGTTTATCATAGCAGAAAATTATGCCGGAACTGCTGAATCATGCCCGATTGAACATCCTGACCTTAGATCAGGTACCAGTCATCTGAAATATGAGGAGAACAAGAAAACCAGGATACTGGTAATTGAAGATAATGAGGACCTTCGCAATTTCATTACGGAGTCCTTAAAAAATGAATATTCAATATTGGAGGCGGACAACGGCAGGTCAGGAATAAATATCGCTTTTACCATGATGCCCGACCTTATCGTGACAGATATTCTGATGCCTGAACTTGACGGTTTAAGACTGTGCGCCATGCTTAAAAATGATGAGCGCACGAGTCATATTCCCATTATCTTTCTTACGGCAAAAGCAACTTCTGAAGATAAACTAACCGGTTTGCAAACGGGAGCTGACGATTACATAGTCAAACCATTTGGCATGCCGGAACTG
>DCVC01000349.1:5905-8472 GCA_002328625.1 Bacteroidales bacterium UBA2198 | reverse complement strand
ATGAAGTTTCCGAGCGATCTTGCCATCTTCTGTCCGTTGATGGTGATCATATTGTTATGCATCCAGTACCTTACCGATTCTCTTCCAAAAGCAGCAGCAGACTGCGCTATTTCGCAATCGTGATGGGGAAACAAAAGATCCATCCCTCCGCCATGAATATCAAATACCTCGCCCAGATACTTAATGCTCATCACAGAGCACTCGAGATGCCAGCCGGGGAAACCGGCACTCCATGGTGAATTCCATCTCATAAGATGCTCCGGAGCCGCTTTTTTCCAGAGTGCGAAATCGTAAGGACTTCTTTTTTCAGCCTGGCCTTCAAGCGAACGTGTATTGGACTGAAGTTCTTCAATGATACGTCCGGATAGTTTACCGTAATTATGCTTTTCGTTGTATTTAAGAACATCAAAATAGACTGATCCGTTGACTTCATAGGCATACCCTTTTTCAATGAGTTTTTCAATGAACTCCTGCTGTTCAGGTATGTGACCTGAGGCCCTTGGCTCTATAGAAGGTTTAAGAATGTTCATCTGATCCATATTGCCGTGAAAGGTGTTCATGTATTTCTGAACAACTTCCATTGGTTCAAGATGTTCAAAGCGGGCTCTCTTTTCGATCTTATCCTCCCCGTCATCAGAGTCGTTTTCGAGATGTCCGACATCTGTTATATTGCGTACGTAACGCACTTTATAGCCAAGATGAAGCAAGTAACGGTAAAGGATATCAAAAGTCACGGCAGGTCGTGCATGACCGAGATGAGCATCGCTGTAAACGGTGGGGCCGCAGACATAAAGCCCGACAAATGGGGGATGAAGGGGCTTAAATAGTTCTTTCTGCCTTGACAGACTATTATAGATAAATAGATCATTCTGCATAGAAGGGATGTTTAGTACAACAAAAGTAAGTTAAATCTTTATTTTTTTGCATAATTCAAAATCATTCATACATTTGCAGTCACAAATCAAATATTCCTTCCATTTAAGGGTGTTTGGTTTTTATTAAGAAGGGTGGAGAGATTAGGCTCAGCGAAACCCTGGCAACCGACCAGCCAACAGGCGGGGAATGGTGCCAAAACCTAATCCCGTAAAACCGGGAGATGATAAAAATAAACACAGGAGCAATGAAAACATTTCATCTGACCCACAACAAATTCATCATGCTGTCTATGCCTATGTGCATGCGGCAGTAAGGGACTTTTTTTGAATAAATCATTACAAAGTCTAACCACAATTCCGGTGGCAGAATAGGTATATCTGCCAATACTTCATCGTATTAATAACCTTCAAAGATCATAACTAATGAATAAGCGTAAAATAAAATTTGAGACTCTCCAGGTACACGCAGGACATCATCCTGATAAGGAAACCTTTGCAAGGGCAGTACCTCTTTATCAGACTTCTTCGTATGTATTTAAAAATGCAAAACATGCTGCCAGTCTTTTCGATCTTGCTGAGCCGGGAAATATTTATACCCGTATTAATAATCCCACGACCGATGTTTTTGAAAAAAGGGTTGCCGCACTTGAGGGGGGTGCTGCTGCACTGGCAGTAGCATCGGGGCACGCAGCACAATTTATTGCTCTGTCGACAATAATGAGAAAGGGAGATAATTTTGTCACTTCTCCTTTCCTGTATGGAGGAACATATAACCAGTTCAAGGTCACTTTTGCCAATTTTGGAATTGAAGCACGTTTTGCAGGAGACCTGAACCCTGAATCATTTACAAAACTGATGGATGACAGAACAAAAGCGGTCTATCTGGAAACCATAGGCAATCCCGGATTCAATGTGCCTGATCTGGAGGCTTTCTCAAAGATTGCCTCAGATCACGGGATCCCTTTTGTTGTTGACAATACATTCGGGGCATGCGGATATCTATGCCGCCCCATCGATTACGGTGCAAATATTGTCACTGAATCGGCAACAAAATGGATTGGCGGTCATGGTACAAGCATCGGAGGTGTGATAGTTGATGGCGGTAACTTCAACTGGACGAATGGTAAATTTCCTTCCTTTACTGAACCTTCGGAAGGTTATCATGGATTTATTTTCACGGAAAAGTATTCGCCTTCCTCAGTGTCGGGGAATATAGCATTTATTGTTAAAGCCAGGGTTGAAGGATTGAGGGATCTGGGACCCTCATTGAGTCCGTTCAACTCCTTTCTGCTTCTGCAGGGGCTGGAGACACTTTCGCTCAGGATGGAGCGACATGTTGAGAACGCATTTGCACTCGCGAAATGGCTTGAAGCACATCCCGGTGTGGAAAAGGTTAACTATCCGGGCCTGCCGGGAAATCCCAACTATGAGATGGCTAAAAAATATCTTCCTCGGGGAGCCGGCGGGGTACTGAGTTTTGTATTAAGAGCCGGTAAAGCAAAAGCAGCAAAACTTGTTGAACATCTTGAACTTGTGAGCCACCTGGCTAATGTGGGCGATGCAAAGACCCTCATAATACAGCCGTCAACCACCACTCATGCACAGCTTACTGAGACTGAGCAAATAGCCGCAGGTATAGAACCCGGCCTTTTCAGGGTTTCTGTGGGAATTGAACATATTGATGATATAATA
>DCVC01000349.1:0-5775 GCA_002328625.1 Bacteroidales bacterium UBA2198 | reverse complement strand
TTCAATAAATATGACATTCTTGATGATCCTTCGATCAACCTGGTTGTTGAACTCATTGATGATGCAGACGAAGCATTCAATATTGTGACAACTGCGATGAAAAGAGGCAAGAATGTTGTGACAGCCAATAAGGTAATGGTCGCCCGTCATTTCAGGGAGCTCTTTGACCTGCAGATAAAACATAAGGTCTCATTTCTTTATGAAGCTTCAGCGGGAGCCAGCATACCTATCATAAGAAACCTTGAGGAGTATTATGATAATGAGCTGCTTCATTCGCTTCGGGGTATATTGAACGGCACCACAAATTATGTTCTGACAAAAATGCACAACGAGGGGATCGATTATGCTGTTGCTTTAAAAGAGGCACAGGACAAAGGTTTTGCAGAATCAGACCCCACTCTGGATGTTGATGGATGGGATGCCAAATTCAAACTTTGCATAATAACCGCTCATGCTTATGGCCTTTTTCTCGAACCTGAAGAGGTTTTTCATTATGGTATAAGTAAAATATCGAAGTTTGATATTCAATACGCGAAAGAAAAAGGATTCAAGATTAAGCTTGTTCCATATGTGGGCAAAACAAATGTAAATACAATAACAAGTTTTGTCCTGCCCCGCTTCATCTCCGCTGATAAATATCTGTACAATGTTGATAATGAATATAATGGGGTTATAACTGAAGCAGCATTTGCCGATAAGCAATTTTTCAGCGGCAAGGGAGCCGGAGGCCATGCCACAGGCAGTGCGGTTCTTTCGGACATATCCGCCAATTCGTATGGATATAAATATGAATATAAAAAGCATCAGCAGGGAACAGTATCGGCTTATACAAGGAACTTTAAGCTGGAAATCTATCTGAGATATGAAAATGAAAAGGAGAGGAAATTGTTTGGATTTAAGGATGTGTCGGAATACTTTAGCAGCAAATTATACAAATACGTTATAGGAGTGGTGAATCTTGAGAGACTTTATGAATTGAGGGAACAACTTCCAGGCATGAGTGTTTTTATTGTGAATACGGGAAGAAAAGTGTGTCCCGGTGCCTGAGTGTGAAGCAGGAAGTCAGAGTATGAGTATATGGGCTGATATGGTAAACAAATATTTATTTACTCTTTGAATGTAAAATCTTTAAATACTGAAGATGAAATCATCACTAGAGCATCTGATTCAACAGCGTATTCTGATCCTTGATGGTGCGATGGGCACGATGATCCAGAAACAAAAGCCTGGGGAGGACGATTACCGTGGCGAACTGTTCAGTGACCACCCGCGGCCGCAAAAGGGCAATAACGATTTGCTTTCTCTTACCGCACCCGGATTGATAACAGATATTCACCTTGGATATCTTGAAGCGGGAGCAGACCTGATTACAACAAATACCTTCAGTTCGAACAGGATCTCCATGGCTGATTATGGTATGGAGGATCAGGTTTATAAACTGAATTATCAGTCTGCTCAACTGGCAAGGGAAGCGATTAATAGGTTTGAAAAATCCACCGGTACGGAAAGCCACTTTATTGTGGGTACACTGGGGCCAACCAACCGGACAGCCTCAATGTCGGCGGATGTCAATGATCCCGGGGCCAGGTCGGTAACATTTGATGAGCTGGTTGAAGCATATTCAGAACAGGCAAGGGGTCTGATTGACGGAGGCGTTCATATTCTTCTTGTTGAGACAATATTTGATGTCCTGAACTGCAAAGCTGCTCTTTTTGCCATCAACTCTGTTTTTGAAGAAAAAGGTCTGAGCCTTCCTGTTATGGTCTCCGGAACAATAACTGACGCAAGCGGAAGAACGCTTACGGGACAGACACTTGAAGCTTTCCTGATCTCAGTGTCGCATTTTCCTCTGCTCAGTATCGGATTAAATTGTGCGCTGGGTGCAGAGCAGCTTCGTCCGTTTGTAGAGGAGCTCTCTGCAAAGGCAGGATTTAATGTTTCGGTTCATCCTAACGCCGGTCTTCCCAACCAGTTTGGCGAATATGAACAATCCGCAGAATTTATGGCTTCGGTGGCAGAAGATTTCATGAAGGAGGGCTGGGTGAACATTATTGGAGGGTGTTGCGGTACAACACCTCTGCATATAATGAAAATAGCAGAAACTGCAAAAAAGTACAAACCCAGGAATATACCTTCAGTTACCAGGTATACAAGGCTCAGCGGACTTGAAGCCCTTGTCATAACCCCTGAAACAAATTTTGTTAACATAGGCGAACGCACAAATGTTTCGGGATCACTGAAGTTTGCAAAGCTTATCAGGGAGGAAAAATATAATGAAGCACTTGCCATTGCACGAAACCAGGTTGAAGGCGGGGCACAGGTAATAGACATATGTATGGATGAAGCAATGCTGGACTCTGAAAAAGCAATGGTCCGGTTTGTTAATCTCATAATGTCTGAACCGGACATTGCAAAACTGCCTTTAATGATCGATTCGTCCAGATGGAATGTTATAGAATCAGCACTAAAGTGTATCCAGGGAAAATCGATAGTAAATTCAATCAGTCTTAAAGAGGGAGAAGAAACATTTCTCAGGCATGCACGGAAAATAAGGAAATATGGTGCAGCTGCTGTTATAATGCTTTTTGATGAGAGCGGACAGGCCGACACATATGAAAAAAGGACTTCCGTGGCTGAGAGGTCGTATAAACTGCTGACGGAAAAAGCAGGATTCCCGCCCGAAGACATAATATTTGACCCTAATGTACTCGCTGTTGCAACAGGTATTGAAGAACATAACAACTACGCTGTCAACTTTATAAAGGCAACAGAATGGATCAAAAGTAACCTGCCCTTTGCAAGGGTAAGCGGAGGGATAAGCAATTTATCGTTCTCATTCAGGGGCATTGACAAAGTACGTGAAGCAATGCATTCTGTATTCTTATATCATGCAATTAATTCAGGCCTCGATATGGGAATAGTAAATCCGGGCATGTTGCAGGTTTACAGCGAAATACAACCCGACCTTCTTCAGCTTACAGAAGATGTAATCCTTAATCGCCGGAAAGATGCAACAGAAAGGCTGATAAAATTTGCAGAGGGATTCAGGAATGAAGATAAAAAAGAGGAAAAAACTGACGAATGGCGTTCTCTCGGGGTTACTGACCGTATCAAACATTCACTGATCAGAGGGCTGGATGAATTTATTGAATCTGATATTGAAGAGGCACGCAACCTCTTTACCAATGCAATTGAAATAATTGAAGGACCTCTTATGGGAGCAATGAATGAAGTGGGCGATCTCTTCGGATCAGGAAAGATGTTCCTTCCCCAGGTAGTCAAGAGTGCCAGGGTAATGAAAAAGGCAGTATCAATTCTGGCACCCTATATTGAAAAGGAAAATGAGGGATCTGAAAAAAAGAGAGCAGGCAGGATTCTTCTTGCCACTGTTAAAGGAGATGTTCATGATATCGGAAAGAATATTGCCGGAGTGGTCCTTTCCTGCAATAACTTCGAGGTTATTGATCTTGGTGTTATGACACCGGCAGAGAAAATAATTGACACTTCGATAAAAGAAAATGTAGATTTTATAGGGTTAAGCGGTTTGATAACCCCCTCGCTTGAGGAGATGGTTCATGTGGCTTCGGAGATGGAGCGGAGAAAAATAATAGTGCCGTTGCTCATTGGCGGTGCAACAACTTCCGAAGTACATGCTGCAGTTAAAATAGCCCCGGTATATTCAAACACAGTTGTTCATGTCAGGGACGCATCAAAAGCAGCCGGGGTGCTTTCATCACTTCTTCAGGGAAATAATACCGGCTATGTTTCCACGATAAGGGAAAAATACCTGAAAATAAGAGAAGAACATGCTTTCCGCCGGGGAGAAAAAGAATTGTTAACATTAATTGAAGCGAGGCAGAACAGTTTCAGGTGCGACTGGAACCTGATTAAGATTTTCAGTCCATGCAAACCGGGATTGCATCTTATTGAAGAATTTGACCTCAATGAACTCTTAAAATATATTGACTGGACATTCTTCTTTTATGCATGGAAATTAACAGGAAAATATCCTGCAATATTTAATGATCCGGTAAAAGGTGAAGAAGCTAAGAAACTCTTTGGTGATGCCCAAAAATACCTGAAGGAGATCATTAACCGGAAGCTGCTGAAAGCGAATGGTGCTTTTGGTTTATATCCGGCTGTTTCGGATGGTGATGATGTGAAGGTTTACACAGACATTGAAAAAAGAAAAGTGAAGAGTGTTTTAAGGTTTCTGAGAAATCAGGAAAAGAAGGAAAAGGGGATCCCGAATCTCTCACTTTCAGATTTCATTGCTCCGGAATCGACGGGGATCATTGATAATATTGGTCTGTTTGTTGTGACGGCAGCTGTTGATAATGAAGCTCTTGGCAGGCTTTACAAAGATGATGATTATGCAGTTATCATGATAAGACTATTAAGTGACAGGATTGCCGAAGCTGCCGCTGAACTGCTTCATGAAAAGATACGGAAAGATTACTGGGGTTATGAGCCTGATGAAAATCTTGCAGTTGAGGATTTGTTTAAGATGAGATATAAAGGGATCAGACCTGCTCCGGGATATCCTGCCTGTCCCGATCATACAGAAAAACGTGTTATCTTTGACCTTCTTGATGCGGAAAAGCTGACAGGAGCAGGACTGACTGAGAACTTTGCCATGACACCGCCTGCGGCTGTATGCGGCTACATTTTTGCAAATCCTGCCTCTTCCTATTTCAATTTAGGGAAAATAGGAAAAGATCAGCTTAACGATTATGCATCACGTAAGGAGATAACGGTTGAAGAGGCCGCAAGATGGCTGGCCCCGAATTTATGATTATAATTTATGAGTGTTATAGATAAGATCAGAAACGCAAACGGTCCATTATTCACTTTCGAGTTACTACCCCCGCTGAAAGGCCACAGCATTGAGAGGGTATATGCAACAATCGACAGACTTATCGAATTCAGTCCGGCATATATAAACTTCACCACTCACCGTAATGAGACAATTTACCGGGAGAGACCTGATGGTCTTCTTGAAAAAAGGGTTGTCAGAAAGAGGCCCGGAACCATTGCTCTTGCTGCTGCGGTGAAATACAAATATAATATTCCGGTGGTGCCTCATATTCTTTGCGGTGGTTTTTCAAAGGAAGAGACAGAAAATGTACTTATTGAAATGAATTTTCTGGGAATTGACGATGTGCTGGCACTAAGAGGCGATCCTCAGAAAGGGAGCAGGAGTTTTATTCCCGAGAAGGACGGGCATACTCATACTTATGAGCTGGTACAGCAGATTGTGGACATGAATAACGGCAAATATATCGAGGATACGCTTGAAGATGCTTCACCTGCATCTTTTTGCATAGGTGTTGCAGGCTATCCCGAAAAACATTTTGAGGCTCCCAACAGGCAGGCAGATATGGAAAACCTTAAACACAAGGTCGAAACGGGTGCAAGTTATATTGTTACCCAGATGTTTTTTGATAACGCCAGATTTTACAGGTTCAGGGACGAGTGCAGGAAAATAGGGATCAATGTTCCCATTATTGCAGGGATAAAGCCAATCTCTACACTTAATGATATAAGATTATTGCCTCAGACCTTTCATATTGATGTGCCGAACGACCTTGTCCTGGCGCTGCAAAAATGCCATGACGACAAGGAAGCAAGGGAAGTAGGTATAGAATGGGCTGCAATGCAGTCAAAAGACCTTTTAAAAGAGGGAGTCCCCGGAATTCACTATTATACGCTGGGACGTTCAGATAATATAGCGAGGATTGTGAAGGAAGCGTTTTGATGACCTCACACTTTTAC
>DCVC01000026.1 GCA_002328625.1 Bacteroidales bacterium UBA2198 | reverse complement strand
TTTTCCCTCAGCTTTATCAACAGGCCAAGTACCTGTTCCGCCAGTCCTGTGTCAGTGATACTGAGGCTCAGAATAGAGTATCCCGGATCGGAATAGAAGTATAGCCCTCCCTCCTGCTTTATAGGGGCATTGAACCCCAGGATGTCGCTTCGCATGACACGGATGTCATCCCTGATGGTCCTTTCTGAAACACCGGTGTATATGCCCCGGCACTCGGCAAGTGCCTCGGAACACTTCTCACGGAGCTCGTCTATCGTCCACCTTCGCCTCCCGCCGGAGAGGCATGAGTTGATGGTCTTGTATCTTATGAGTGCGTTCAGGTTGGCCGGCATGATCTTTTTTTCTGATTGCAGATAGACTGCAATGTCATGGTTTTTATTTGCATCAACATTTAAAAATAGCAATAATTAATGAGTAAAGAAATCATGCAAACAAAAGCGATTCATTTCACAGCCTTCGGCAACGCCGCGATCGTTCAGGTCAGCAGCGAGCCCCTCTCGTCGTTCACTTTCCTGCCTGCCGGGCCCGCCATCAGGAGCGGCGGTCTCGTCATCTCCGAGTTGACAGCCATGGGCTCCGTCGGTCAGCTCACCGCCCTCAACCAGACAGATGACTACCTTCTCCTCACCGATGCCGATGTTCTAACCGGCGCGAAGCAGAACAGGGTTGTCAACCGGTCGGTCCTGCTGGCACCCTCCGCAAAGACCGTTATCGAGGTCTCGTGTGTTGAGAGGCTCCGCTGGAACTACAGGTCGTCATCATTCAGCACGCCCGGATCAGTGGCCGACCCCAATTTGCGGAGCAGGAAGGCCGGCACCTTCTCNNATCATGTATACGCGAGCCTGGCATGTGAAGGCGTAAAGAGCAGTACGGAGAGCTACGAAGAGTTGCTGAAACACAGGATGGCGAAGGCTGAGCGCGCTTTCCCGGAGTGTATTCCCGCAGGAGGCTGCAACGGACTGTCCGTTCTCATAGACGGTAAGGTGATCTCGGTCGACCTCTTCGGGAATGAGGAGTCGTACCGGCATTATTTCCCGATGCTCAGGGATGCGGCATTCACCCTCTCCCGCACCGGTGAGCAGAATGAGCAGGCAGACATGCACGAAGCCTACTTCAAGGCGCTGGCAGCCATCGACGAGTTCAATGATGCCAGGCGTACCGCCGAAGAGCACCACCCCGGCGCTGGCACAATCTACATGACTGAGACCGACAGGCTGGTGGGGTTCAGCCTCATGCACAATGAGGAGCTGATCCACAACGCGTTCTTCAGCAGGTAAGACTGAAATTATAGCTGACTCCTACGCCATGTTTTAAGTCTTACATTGTGAGAACTATTTCACATACTACCAATGCCAAAAAGGGCAATACCGCTGCTGGTTCCGGTAATAGTTTAATATACGCTGGCGACTATGTCAACCACCGCTGTTATATTGACCGGAACTGGTGTGGGTATTGAAGAAAAGACCGTTTTAATCAGTTAAGCTGTAAATAATTCAGAGATAAAACTTTCGCCAACGGGACTTACCTCCAGACTGTATGTAATTGCGGTTGAATATCAGGAAATTTCCCATCGAGCGAAACTAATTTAAATCGGAAGTAATTAATCGACCTCAAATCCATTTCACAAAGCCGAAGGGGTATCTATCCTGTTCAAAACTTCTCTCGTTTTCAACAGATTACCTTGGATATTATTGTTTAATTTTGATGCAACTGTTCTGAGATTACATAGAGATTTGAAGGGTTGGACAAAGTGGAACAATATGTGTTATGTTGTTTTGGAACATTGCGCCATATCAGTGAACAGACTAGGGTTGAATAATAATATTATGTGGCATTTAATTCATCAATTGGCAAGTTTCTGATATAATGATATAAAGACAAAACATATATCTATAAGAGTGTTGTGTGCAAGTTTACAAAAGAAGGAAGGCTGCATATTAGGGGAAAAAATGTGTAAATTAAAATCAGAAATTTAATGTTAAACTGTAAGATTTTTAAGGACGAGTCAAAATGTCAAGTCATGTTTCTTATAGTTGGCGGGGATTGATATTGTTTGCTGCAGGTATCCTCTGGATTGCCTCATCGCTAATACACCCAAGCGACTTTGATCCATTTGCTTTATTCAACCCTTTCTGGATTCCCACCGCAATTCTGATTGCCCTCGCCTATTTATTGATTCCATTTGGCTTGATTGGTATTCAGCGTACCTTGATCGATCAAAAAAGTAAGCTCACGCGGATTGGATTTATTTTTACCATCATCGGCTCACTTTCAAGTGTACTAACAAGCCTTGCCTTTGGTTTTGTTGCTCCACATGTAGCAAGACAGTTAACCACGCCGACCGCCTTATTCGACCTTATCAAACCTGATGGACAATTGATGTGGGCCGGGCTACTTCTATCCACCTATATTCTACTTTTCTTACCTGGTTGCATTCTGGTGGGGCGCGCAGTTATTGTCGAGAGTGTGTTGCCTCAGTCAGCAGGATGGTTGCTAACCATCGGAGTAGTGATGTTTAGTCTGGGTAGAATAGTTCCTCAACTCTTTATCCTTACCTCTATTGGCGGAGTAGTATTTGGCATCGCTTGGTCATGGTTGGGTTATGCACTTTGTTTGAGTAAGGCCAAGGTAGTCCATTCATCGAAATCTAAAGATTACCCCCAAATAAAAACAAGTTAAACATTAAATTGATACAACTATGCCTATTTCGACAAACACTTTAGAGCATCTGGCTCTTTTCACCCTCAATAAAGTTCCAGCGCCACTGTTAGACGTTTTCAGTGCGCTTGGTTTTCGGATTGTTCAGGCTGCACTTAGACTAAATGTATTTGAAGCTCTTAGAAGTAACCCGCTAACTCTGGAAGATCTCGCGCAACAGATCAATGCAAGCCCACGTGGAACGCAAATACTTTTGAATAACCTAGAGGCTTTGGGCTATATTCAGCAACACAATGCACACTATAGCAATACATCAATGACTACAAAGTGGATGCTAAATAGTTCACCACGGAGTATAGCTGTTGCCTTCGATTATTGGGGCAGAGTCCTCTTTGAGCATTTTCAGGATTTGGAAGAAACGATTAGAAATGGAAAACCAACCTCAAATTATTATAACTATACCGAAAAACATCCTGAAGAATCGCAAGTGTTTCAGGATTGGTTGGTATCGGCAGCTCGACTGGGTATAGAGGAAATTACTCGCAAAATAAAAATTCCAGGCACAGCATGCCAACTTATAGACATAGGGGGTGGTCACGGATTGTATAGCATTGCATTGTGTCACCGTTATCCAGAATTATCAGCGGTAATCTTTGATGGGGCGCAGGCATTAAAGTCTGCGCATGCGAACATAGAGATGGCGAAGTTAGGCGGTCGGATTGTCACTCAAGAAGGCAATTTTATGACAGATGACCTGGGAAGTGGCTATGACATTGCCTTTTTGTTCAACATTATACACGGTTTATCGCCTGAGCAAAATATTGACTTACTTCAGAAAGTATCAAAAGCATTTAAATCGGGAGGGTCTGTGGTAATAGGAGACCAACTCGCGGACGCAAAAGGTGGTTCAGCCGTTCAAGCCATAATTCAGATTTTTGGACTGACCTTCTTTCACTTACTAGATGCGCGAGTCTATTCATATAGCGATGTCGTAACTTGGCTAAGAGCCAGTGGTTTTTCCAAAGTGAGACGCACTAACTTGGTAGAGAATCCCGGGATTTCCTTGGTTTTTGGAACAAAAGATTAAGAGCGATTCGCAAACCTTCGCATGTAAACTTTAAAATTTAGTGTAAACTCAGCTATTAGTATTTTGAATAAAAGCCTGCACACAACAAGCGATCTAAAACATTGGGGTTTAAGTGTCTATGCCAACATTCAGCCACCATCAAGTTCGGTGTAACTGGACAGGTAAGTAGCCCGCAATACCCAACGATTTCATACCGCTGACCGTTGGCATTCATTGTAAAAAAACAGCCGACCCACATTTGTAAACAGGAAAAAGAAATAGAGTGATTTCGGGAAAATGAAGTGCAGTAAATTTGGGAACAGAGTGCAGTTTTCACAAGAAAAGACTCATGTTCTATTTTGCATATTCCTATAATATAGAACATCAATCCTAGACGTAACTTATCTATAATAAAACTATCACAGCATAGTTATTAGATAGGGATTGAATGAATGAAACTTTTATTCTCCATATTGCTAAGATACATCCCTTTGCAACTATCATGATCTACAGGGCTGAAGCTGTTCACATTAGGTTTTTTTACCGAGACCAATCTTCTATAGAAGACCATCCTAGTCTCCGGCATTCTGAGTCTCATAATTTCCTAGAATTATTTTCAACGCTTATTCATTATGGTGAAAGATTCCATTGTTTTTATAGATACTGAAGTCAGCCGCAATAACTGCCAGATCCAGGATTATGGTGCTATCCGCAGTGATGGCACAAAACTGCACACCCGCTCCGGAGATGAATTTTGGCAATTCGTCAGAAACGCATCATTCATCTGCGGACATAATATCATCCAGCATGACCTGAAGTATCTTAAGAAACAGAATCATGAATTCGTTATTCATGAAGCTAGAGTCATTGATACTCTCTATTGGTCACCTCTCCTGTTTCCTAAGAAACCTTATCACAGACTCACGAAGGATGATAAACTTATCCCTGAAGAAAATAATAACCCGGTAAATGATTCTATTAAGTCACGGGATCTTTTGTACGATGAGATCAATGCATTTCACCTGTTGCCAGATGAATTGAAAACCATCCTTTACACTTTGCTTCATAATAAAGCCGGTTTTGAAGGTTTTTTTCGCTTAATCTCGTTCGTCCCCTCGTTGCAGCTAACAGCAAATGAACTACTAAAGAACTATTTCCAGGGCCTAGTTTGTAACAATATTGATCTTGATACTCTCATCCAGAACAAACCAATTGATCTCGCATATTCTCTTGCAATAATAAACGCCAAAGACAATAGTTCAATAACTCCTCCATGGGTAGTCAAGAGTTTCCCGGGCACAGTTGAAGTAATTCAAATACTGAAGGATACCCCATGCACTCAGGGATGTAGTTATTGCGATACAGTCATGAATCCTGTAAACGGATTAAAAAAATATTTCGGATTCCCTGAATTCAGGAAATTTGGAGGGAAACCTCTTCAGGAACAAGCAGTACAAGCCGCCATTGAGAATAAATCAATCCTTGCTGTTTTCCCTACCGGGGGAGGAAAATCACTTGCCTTCCAACTGCCTGCCCTCATAAGTGGCGAAACAGTAAAAGGTCTCACAATAGTGATTTCGCCCCTGCAGTCTCTAATGAAAGACCAGGTAGATAACCTCGAAGGGAAAAACATAACAGAAGCTGTAGCAATCTCAGGATTGCTGGATCCGATACAAAGACAAAATGCACTTAACCGAGTAGAAGACGGTTCAGCCTCGCTGCTTTACATAGCGCCAGAGTCTTTACGGTCAGCATCTATTGTACACAGGCTAATTGGAAGGAACATTGTCCGCTTCGTCATTGACGAGGCTCACTGTTTCTCAGCATGGGGACATGATTTTCGTGTAGACTATATGTACATAGGCCGCTTCATTAAAGAACTCCAGGATACAAAAGGCCTGACCCGGCCGATACCGGTTTCATGCTTCACTGCTACCGCGAAAAGAAAAGTAATTGAAGATATCAAAGCTTACTTCAAAGCAATATTGTCACTGGATCTCGAAATATATACCACCGATGAGACAAGGCAGAATCTTAGCTACAAGGTTATTGAGGTAGAAGATGACAATGACAAGCTTTATAAACTTCGTGACATTCTGTCGCGATATAACTGCCCTTCAATTGTCTATGTCGCCAGGACAAAGAAGGCGGAAGAGCTTGCAAAACGACTGAATGATGACGATCTGAATGCTTTGCCATATCACGGTAAGATGGATCGTGAACTAAAAACCGCAAACCAAAACGCATTTATGACCGGCACAACTAATACCATGGTTGCCACTTCTGCTTTTGGTATGGGTGTCGATAAAGATAATATCGGACTTATCGTGCATTATGATATTTCAGATTCTTTGGAGAACTACATACAGGAAGCGGGAAGAGCCGGCAGGAATTTTTCAATTTCGGCTGACTGTTACATTCTCTTCAATGAAAATGACCTTTCCAAACACTTTAATAATCACAACAAGCAGAAAGTAAACATCAAGGAGATCCGGCAGGTCTGGCGGGCTATAAGAAACATTTCGAGAATAAATGGGAAAGTTTCCTGTTCTCCTCTTGAAATCGCCAGAGAAGCAGGTTGGGATGATACTGGTACGGATATGGAAACACGGGTTCTTACAGCTTTGTCTGCTCTGGAAATTGCAAAATTCATCAGGAGGGGTCAAAACAACCCAAGAATATTCGCAACAAGCATTCAGGCAAATAATGCCCAAGAGGCTATTGAGAAGATATATGGGTCTGAAAGATTTTCAGATAAGGAGAGAGAACAGGCTGTCAGGATAATCAAATCATTCATTTCAAGCAGAAGCCGAAAAAGTCAGCTAGATGAAGTAGCAGAATCAAGAATTGATTATGTAGCTGACAATTTAGGAATCAGAAGAGAAGATGTTTTCAGAACTGTTGGCCTTCTGAAAGAAGAGAAAATCCTTGCCGACAATAAAGATCTTTCGGTTTATATTTTTGTAAAGGATACTGAGAACAAATCTCTTTTAAACCTTGAAAACCATGCCGCCATAGAGAAATTTCTCTTCAGACAGTTTAAAAACGATTCAATAATGTCCTCTATCAGGGATCTCAATGAGGAGGGCGCACTTAACGGATGCAGGAGTATAAATCCGAAACGGATTAAAACGTTGACCAATTTCTGGGCATTGCGAAACTGGGTAGAACATACAGGGGCCAGAGCCGGAAACAACATGCTCCAGATCAAAATGCGGCACAAGGATGAACTGACGATTGACAAAATCAATCGAAGACATGAGATTGCATCCTTTATTGTAAGGTACCTTTTTCAAAAATCCGGTGAGATTGATCCTGAGAAAGAATATAAGAGAGTAGAATTCTCAATCCTTGAATTGCAGGAAATATTAAAAAGCGAATTACCCCTGTTCAAGGACTCAATTACATCTGAAGAAGTTGAGAATGCGATACTTTTCCTGTCTAAAATCGGAGCAATCAGGATCGATGGTGGTTTTCTTGTAATCTACAACAGGCTTTCCCTAGAGCGCCTGGATCAAACCAACAGGATACAATATAAAGGCGAAGATTACCGGCAACTTGAGGAACACTATTCCAATAAAGTCCAGCAAATCCATATCGTTGGAGAATACGCCAAGAAAATGCTGTCAGATTATACAGGCGCACTCAAATTTGTGGACGATTATTTCCAGTTAAACTATAGCAGTTTCCTTAACATATACTTCCCCGGCTCAAGATATCAGGAAATTTCAAGGACCCTGACTCCGGCAAAATACCGGGAACTTATGGATTTAAGCCAGGATCAGAAACGTATTATAGATGATGACATCTCAGAAACCATTGTTGTTGCCGCAGGACCGGGCAGCGGTAAAACAAGGCTGCTTGTACACAAAATTGCCTCCCTGATCTTACTTGAACAGTTTAAGACCGACCAAATTCTTGTACTTACTTTCTCCCGGGCGGCCGCGACAGAATTTCAGAAGAGACTTCATAGTTTATTAGGGAATACCTCTTATTACATTGATATTAAAACCTTCCATTCATTTTGTTTCGATTTAATTGGCATTACAGGAACCGTTGAAAAATCGGATAACGTTATTAAGCGCGCAGTAGAAGGAATAAAAAATAAGGAGGTAGAACCACGAAAAATATCAAGATCCGTACTTGTGATTGATGAAGCACAGGACATGTCGGGAGAAGAGTATGAGCTTATTCAATATATAACTGACTTTAATGAGGGACTTAAAATAATTGCTGTCGGAGATGATGACCAGAATATCTATGAATTCCGAGGCTCAGATTCAAAATATTTTGCCAGGTTGGCAAAACGTGAAAATTCAAGAACCTATGAATTAATTGATAACTTCCGCAGTGCCGCCGAACTTGTATCATTTACAAACCAGTTTGCTGCAAAGATCAATCACAGACTTAAGACTACTCAAATAAAGGCAGCCAACAAATTAAAAGGACAAATTAAAATTATCAGTTATCTTAGCAGCAGCCTGATTCAGCCGACTGCTGAAGACATCCTTAGAACTCCACTTTCAGGCGCTACCGCTTTGCTCACTTATGAAAATGATGATGCAGCAACAATTACAGCACTTCTTTGCAAGATGGGTGTGAAAGCAAAACTGATTCAGAGTAATGACGACTTTATTCTCTACAATCTTAAGGAGATTCGCTGGTTCTGCAACTATATCAATACAGAGGCAGATTCCCCCACCATCAGCGATGAGACTTGGGAGAATTCCCAGAGAGAATTTAAGGTAAAGTTCGGAAGTAGTCAAAACTTTGAAATCTGCACAAAACTCATCAAAGACTTTGATGAAATCTACTATAAGAAAAGATACCTTACAGACCTCATACAGTACTTCCGGGAAGCAAAGTTTGACCAGATTAATAGCATGGATACTGAGACAGTTTATGTTTCGACATTTCACAAATCAAAAGGCAGAGAGTTTGACAATGTTTACATAATGCTTGAAAATTATTCAATCGCCAAAGAAGAGGATAGGAGAGTTCTTTACGTTGCCTTGACACGGGCAAAGAAGTACCTAGCTATTCACCATAACGGAACCTGTTTAGATGGGATTAATTTGCAATCAGTCCAGAAACTGATTGATCCAACCATCTATGAGGAGCCTTCATCAATTATCATCCGTCTTTCGCATTCTGATGTCTATCTGGATCATTTTATTTCAATTACAAGCCTGGTCGAAACATTTAAATCCGGAGATGAACTCCATGTAAATGATACAGGCTGCCATGATGTACATGGTCATTGTATAATAAGGTTTTCAAGCCGTTTCAAAGAGAAACTCAGTTCTAATGCAAAAAAAGGATATCGACCAGTATCTGCGAAGGTAAAGTACTGTGTTTTATGGAAACCGAAGGAGTATAACATAGAGTATCTTATAGTCCTGCCAGAAGTAATATTCACTCGAGCCTGACTAGACAAGTAACACAATGAAATAAAAAAAAATTAAATGAAAATTATAACCATCTGGATCACAATAAGCTACTGACTCCGAAAGAATACGAGCCACTAAATCCGATCAAATTGAGCTAGGAGAAAAGTTGGCAATTGTGGAGTTATTAATTGTAGACTTTTCTTGTCACACTTAAGAGACAGGTATCTCCTACAAAACAAAAAGATGGATAATATAGATAACAAACATCAATATCACCTATATTTTGCACTTAAAGAAGGAGAGCTCAAACATATCTCTGAAGTTGAAAATGGCCTTAAGTGCAATTGCATTTGTCCGGCGTGTGAAAAAAAGCTAATAGCAAGGAACGGTGGGAGAAAAAGAGTTCACCACTTTGCTCATTATGAAAGTGTAGAATGCAAATATGGTGTCCAAAGTGCAATTCATCTCGCAGCTAAAAATATATTAGCACGTATTAAAAAAATAAAGGTCCCCTCTGTTCATGTATTTTGCACCACAGAGATTGAAAGACGAGATTCTGATTTTATTTCACATGGAATGTCAATTGAAATATCGGAAGAAAGGTTTATTCCATTTGACACTGTAATCACAGAGAAGAAACTGCATAAATACATACCCGATGTTGTAGCTATATCGCAAGGGAAGAAATTAATTATAGAAATAGCAGTCACTCATTTTGTAGGGAGGAAGAAGCTAGATAAGATATGGGAATCGAATATTTCAGCTTTAGAAATTGATTTGAGTGATCTTGGCAACGATTTTAAATTGGAAGATTTGGAGACTCTGATTATCGAAAATATTGAACATAAAACCTGGCTCTATAACCGATATGCGAACGAGCAAAGAGTAGTGAAGCAGAGGCAGTTGACAAATGAAATCAATAAGAAGAATAAATTAGCCTTGCGTCAAGAGAGAGAACAGTGGTATATTAATCATTATAAGGATGTAATACTTAGAGAAATATCTAGTAAAAATTCTGTTTTACATGTAGACTCTTGTCCTTTAAAGAAGCGTGAATTCAAGGGGCAATTTTATGCCAACGTCAGAACTGATTGCGTTAATTGTGAGTATTCAAGGGGTTTAAGGGAAAACGATCAGTACCTTATTTGTCTTTATAATTATTATGAGAAGAAAAGAAGAAGGTCGGAACTTCCATGAGTTCAATGATAAGAGGGTTCCTTGAAAATTACGGCTAGTAAGAAATTCTGTCGTATAACTTCTTCAACAACCCATACCCATAACTCTAAATGATCATACTTATTTAGATGACCATAGGGGTGACCTACTTTTTGCTTTGAAAATGGAGGTATTGGAAGTACAACTTTTGCTGGTTGTTGAAAAGGGTCTAGCCTGCATGGAACAAAACTGAAATAACTTGAATTGTCCCACCAAGTCATACTTTTATAAAGTTTGTTTGTTGTTGAGAACCGTGGACCGAGATATTCTTCGCCTAATCTTTCAAGCGTTTCTTGTAGATATACTTTTGAGTATGACTGTGCAGTTGTCTGGAAAACGCTTTGAGCAGTTTCAAATGATTTAATGACAAACACTGTATCTAGTTCGAACCCTTTATTTGTGGTTGTGCCAAAAAAGACTATTGAATTAGGAGATAACTCAGTCAATAATCCCGTCTGTGAGCATGTTGCATACTTAAACTCGGAGCCAAATACATATGGGTCAGTATTCATCCTGCCAACATTTTCTAGGGAGTGAAAAGGTTTATGAATCCCATTGGGCTTTTCTGATTCCAAGGGAGTAAAGATTGAATGTCCCTCCCACTCTCCCCAAAAATAAATGGGAGCCCTCATAGGTTCAGATTTAACATCTGTCAAAAATTGACCTTCGCATTTTATGAATTTGCGGTAGTGTTTTAATTCATCATTCCATTCTCTAATAACCAGATGACCTTCTCTGTGATAGCCATTCCCTATTCGAAATGACTTTTCTTTGCCCGGATGATTTAGCTGAACCTTGAGCAGTGGCATACGTATTACAATTTAATTCAGAACAAAAAGCTTGAGAGAGCAGAGGGCGCTCCCATTGAAATATAAATTTAATGCCAATTTAGAGAATCAACTCATTATTCCAAAACCATTATTATTCTCAAAGTTAAGTTTAAAACAGAATTGGATCTGCGCTAATTTTAACCCAAGTCGAACGGAATGACATTCCATAGGATTCCTTCAAATTGAGCTCCATATAACAATTTTAGCTCATTTCTCATTGATTGCAAATTCTGTCTTGAGTTATAGATAGAATAATAGTATTTTTATGCTAATCATTAAAATAAAAAATTATCTGACTATAATTTAACGGCAATATCGGACCTACTAGCGTGAGCCATTTATTCAAAACAATAGCATAGTGTATAATGAAAATTGACTGTTATAAA
>DCVC01000097.1:743-2508 GCA_002328625.1 Bacteroidales bacterium UBA2198 | reverse complement strand
TCCGGCAGGCTGTCATCATAAAGCAGATCGTTCCCTGCGGGTGAGCAAAGCATCATTCCCACCCTGACACCATCGGCTCCGTATTTTCCGATAAGATCGAGAGGTTCCGGTGAATTACCCAGCGACTTTGACATTTTTCTTCTCATCTGGTCGCGTACAAGTCCTGTCAAGTAAACATTGCTGAAGGGTTTTTCACCAGCAAACTCGTAACCGGCAATAATCATTCTTGCTACCCAAAAGAAAAGGATTTCCGGTGCCGTTACAAGATCGTTTGTCGGATAGTAATACTTCATATCAGGATTTCCAGGGTTGTTAATTCCGTCAAAAGATGTGATCGGCCATAACCATGATGAGAACCATGTATCAAGCACATCTTCATCCTGAGTCAGTTCGTTCTCTGTCAACGAATTATTGTTGTTTTTTTGCCGGGCCAGCTTCAATGCTTCCGTAATGTTCTCTGCTACGACAAACTCATTATTATTATAATACCACGCTGGGATCCGGTGTCCCCACCATAACTGACGACTAATGCACCAGTCGTGAACATTTTCCATCCAGTGGCGGTAGAGGTTTCTGAATTTTGCAGGATGCAGATGGATTTCTCCTACTAAAACGGACTCAAGTGCGGGTAGGGATATATCTTTCATCCTGAGGAACCATTGCATGGACAGTCTGGGTTCAATAACTGCGTTGGTTCGTTCGGAACGGCCTATCTTATTATTATACGGGATAATTTTGAAAAGGTTACCTGTTTTCTTAAGATCTTTTTCTGCCAGCTCCCTTGCAGTAAACCTGTCAATGCCAGTAAACATTCCCGCCCTCTGATTGATTGTACCGTTATCATTAAATATATCAATTGAAGCCAGATTGTGTCTTATTCCGATCTCATAATCGTTTAAATCATGTGCCGGTGTTATCTTGAGGCAGCCTGTACCAAAATCCATATCAACGTAATCATCAAAGATAAAAGGTACCTCCCTGTTTGCCATTGGTACCACCACTCTCTTTCCTTTAAGGTGCCGGTATCGCTCATCTGCAGGATTGGCACAAACAGCGGTATCACCCAGAATCGTTTCGGGTCGCGTGGTTGCCACCATTATATAGTTATCCTCTCCAACTATCTTATATCTGACGAAATAGAGCTTTGATTTCTCATCAGTGTAATTCACCTCTTCATCCGAAACGGCTGTCATGGCGTCAGGATCCCAGTTAACCATACGCACACCTCTGTAAATAAGCCCTTTATTGAAAAGTGTCACGAACACTTTGATAACCGAGGTGTATCTTTTTTCATCCATAGTGAACAAGGTACGGTCCCAATCACAAGAAGCTCCCAGTTTCTTAAGCTGCTCCAGAATTATCCCTCCGTGCTTATCTGTCCATTCCCAGGCATGCTGAAGGAATTCTTCACGTGTCAGGTCACGCTTTTCGAAACCCTGAGCTTTCAGCTTGGCAACAACCTTTGCTTCAGTGGCAATTGAAGCATGATCGGTGCCAGGAACCCAGCATGCATTTTTCCCCTGCATCCTCGCTCTCCTGACCAGAATATCCTGTGTGGTATTGTTGAGCATGTGGCCCATATGAAGAACACCCGTAACGTTAGGAGGCGGAATAACAATAGTATATGGCTCACGGTCATCAGGAGTGCTTCTGAAATATCCCTGGTTCATCCAGTATTTGTACCATTTGCTTTCAGCCTTGCCGGGTTCGTATTTCGAAGGTAGTTCCATTGTTGTGCGAGCGTGTTTGAGATGTAAAAGATTTG
>DCVC01000097.1:0-701 GCA_002328625.1 Bacteroidales bacterium UBA2198 | reverse complement strand
TATATCAGCAGGATCTGCAGGAAATTTTCGTATTTTTGGTAATCATAAAAAAATGTCAGAATTAATGCCGTCTATTTCAGAAAAAGCCAGGATAATGCCTGCATCACCTATAAGAAGACTGGTGCCTTACGCAGAGGAAGCCAAACGTAAAGGAAGGAAGGTATATCATTTGAACATAGGCCAGCCCGATATACCAACACCTGAAGTGGCGATCAGGGCAGTGAAGAATTTAACCCAGAAGGTGATTGAATACAGTCATTCAGCAGGTAACGAATCGTACCGTCGTAAACTGGCAGGTTTTTATCGTAAAACAGGGATTGATGTAGATTACTCTGATCTTTTGATTACAACAGGCGGATCAGAAGCGATAATTTTTGCCATGATGTGTTGTGTTGATCCGGGTGAGGAGATTATAACTCCCGAACCATTATATGCAAATTATAACGGATTCGCCGTAATGGCAGGTATTAAAATCATTCCGGTGACCTCTTTTATCAGGGAGGATTTTGCTCTTCCTCCGATAAATGAGATCGAGAAAAGAATAACGTCAAAGACAAAAGGCATAATAATCTGCAATCCCAATAATCCGACAGGTTATCTTTATTCAGTGCAAGAACTTCTGTATATCAGAGATATTGTGAAAAAACATGATTTATTCCTGTTTTCTGACGAAGCCTACCGGGAGTTCTGTTATGACGGAG
>DCVC01000332.1:2062-11046 GCA_002328625.1 Bacteroidales bacterium UBA2198 | reverse complement strand
GCATATGCCCTCATTTTCAGATCTTATTATGCTTTCATAAGAAATCCGAGAATCACCTCTAAAGGGATGAACACTTCGGCAATTTTCGGTTTTCTGCTGACCCTCGAGGAGCTCCTTCAGAAGCAGAAACCAACTCATATTGCCGTAGTATTTGACACACCGGCACCCACATTCAGGCATGAAATGTACAAGGATTACAAAGCAACTCGTGACGCGACTCCTGAAGATATTAAAAAAGCTGTTCCCTATATTAAGCAACTCCTGGAAGCTTACAGGATTCCTGTTATTGACTGTCCGGGCTATGAGGCTGATGATGTTATCGGAACGCTTGCAAGGAAAGCATCTGAAAAAGGGTTTACAACCTATATGATGACGCCGGACAAGGATTTTGCACAGCTGGTAGCTGAAAATGTTTTCATGTTTAAACCTTCCAGGAGCGGCAACGAATCGGTGCGTTGGGGTGTTGATGACATCAGAAAAGAATTTTCAGTACAGAGTCCGGAACAGGTAATTGATATTCTTGCACTTATGGGAGATGCGTCGGATAATATTCCCGGAGCCCCTGGTGTGGGCCCCAAAACCGCAATGAAACTTATTTCTGAATATGGAAGTATTGAAGAATTATTCAAAAATACCGGTAAGCTGAAAGGGAAGCTCAAAGAAATAATAGAGAATAACAAAGAACAGATTGAAATTTCAAAAAAACTGGCAACAATTGAACAAAACGTACCTGTTGAATTTAAGGAAGAGGAACTTGAGACCGAAACCCCTGACAGGGGCAAGCTCAAACTGTTATTTGAAGAACTTGAATTCAGGACTGTCGCTGCAAGAATACTGTCGGAGGCAGATAAACCGGATAAAACACCTGTACAGAAAGAGGTCTTTGATCTTCCTGAGGAAAATGTCCAGGGCTCTCTTTTCGGAAACGATATTTTGACCTCCTCTGCTGAAAAGAGTACGATTGAAAGTGTTGCTCATAACTATAATCTGCTGGAGACAGAAACGGCGATCAAAGAATTTGTTTCTGATATTCTAAGGATTAAGGAGATCTGTTTTGACACTGAGACAACCAGCATAAATGCTCTTGATTCCGAACTTGTTGCACTCGCCTTTTCCTGGAGAAAGGGTTCTGGTTATATGATCCATTTCCCCGAATCACAAGAGAAAACAAAAAGGATCCTTGATATCTTGAAACCGGTTTTTGAAAATCCTGAAATTGTAAAAATCGGGCAGAACCTGAAATTTGATATTCAGGTTCTGGCAAATTACGGAATAGAAGTAAAAGGCCCGCTATTTGACACTATGATTGCCCATTATCTTCTTGAGCCCGATATGCGGCATAATATGAATCTCCTGGCTGAAGTATACCTTTCTTACAGCCCGGTTCATATCGAGTCGTTGATAGGAGTAAAGGGGCAACATCAAAAGAATATGAGGGTAGTGCCTGTTGAAAAACTCAAGGAATATGCTGTCGAGGATGCAGATATAACTCTTCAGCTCAAAGATATTTTTGAACCAAAATTAAAAACAGAGGGGCTTTCTGATCTTGCTGCACGTATTGAGATGCCGCTTATCAGGGTGCTGGCTGAGATGGAAAGAAACGGTGTTAAACTGAACCAGGAAGATCTGAGTTCTATAGCTGTTGACCTACGTGAAGATATCCTTAACCTTGAAAAGGAGATATACTCTCTGGCTGGAACAGAATTTAATATCTCCTCTCCAAAACAGCTCGGTGATATTCTTTTCATTCGTCTCAAACTTGATGATAATGCAAGGATTACCAAAACAAGGCAATTCGTTACCAATGAGGAAATATTACAACGGCTGACCAGCAGGCATCCGATAATTGGCAAGGTTTTGGAATACAGGGGGCTTAAGAAGCTATTATCAACATATGTTGAAGCTTTGCCACAACTCATTGATAAAAAAACCGGAAGGGTACATACATCATTCAACCAGGCAATTGCCTCAACAGGCAGACTAAGTTCAACAAACCCGAATCTGCAAAACATACCGGTGAGGGATGAAAGAGGCCGTGAAATAAGAAAAGCATTTGTCCCCGCCGACGGACATATATTCTTATCAGCAGATTATTCACAGATTGAGTTGAGACTGATGGCCCATCTCAGCAAGGACAGGAGCATGATAGCCGACTTCCTGTCAGGTAATGATATCCACGCTGCAACTGCTTCCAAAATATTTGGAGTCAGAATTGAAGAAGTTACAAGGGAGATGCGGGGCAGGGCAAAGACAGCAAATTTCGGAATCATATATGGCATATCGTCTTTTGGCCTGTCAGAGAGACTGACAATAGGTAGAAAAGAGGCGAAAGAACTCATTGACGGTTACTTCAGTTCATATCCCGGAGTAAAAGCATACATGGATGAAAGCATCCGCAAAGCAAGAGAACAGGGCTATGTCACTACAATGTTCGGGCGTAAACGCTATGTAAGGGATATACTTTCGCGAAATCAGGTTGTCAGGGGCAATGCTGAGCGGAATGCTATCAATGCACCAATTCAGGGCAGTGCCGCGGATATAATTAAGATTGCCATGGTGAGGATCCATGAAAGAATGAAGACGGACCATTATATATCCAAAATGATCCTGCAGGTTCATGATGAACTGATTTTTGAAGTTTTTATTCCTGAACTGGAAAAGCTCAGGAATATGGTTATTAATGAAATGACAAATGCCGCTAAGCTTGATATCCCGCTGAAGGTTGACTGGGGTACAGGTAAAAACTGGCTGGAAGCACATTAAGCTTAATACTCCCGGCCAACTGAAGGGGGACGGTTATACAGAAACGGCAAGATAAATTGGCAAGATGATGGATATATCTGTATTATTCTTCGGTGTGCTGGCAGAAGTGACGGGAACCCACCGGAAACACTACCGTAATATTAAGTCTTTCGCCGATCTGAAATACAGGTTGCAGGATGATTTTCCCGAACTCAAACATTATCATTTCCTGACATCCCTGAATAACGAGATCATTCATGAAGAACCCCTGCTAAGAGAGGGTGATGAAATCGCATACATGCCTCCCTTCGCAGGGGGATAAACTATAAATATAATAAATATTTCCGGTATTTCAAAATATATTTAACTGCCCGTAAAATGAGGGCTTGAGTAATATCAGCCTGAACTGCGAAGAGGGTTATAATTTTTTGGCCGGATCCCTTTTAATTATTTCAGGTCCTGGTGACGACGAAGTCATCAACGGACCAGCTTTACCCTGCAGGATTGAGCTGTATTCTTCCCTGTTGTTAAGCACATCAAGGGCTTTCAGAACCTGCTCATCCTTCTTTATTGTCCAGGCAATGGCACCCTCTTCATAAAAATACCTGCTTATTATCTCATCTTCCAGAAGTTCAGTTATCTCATGCCGGAAGTTTATGAGATCGTGATCAAGGCTGTGAGTGATATCTTGCTCCAGTTTCATGAACAGATCTGTATGCAGGTCGTAGTATTTTTCGCGTTTTGCATTCTTAATAAGCTCATTGAGCGACTCTTCAGTGACTGTTTTGTATTTGAAATTGCGCTTCAGGAGGTAATCTTTAAAATCCGCGTAATCCTTATCGGTAATTGATAATTCTTCAGGATTTTTAATATCTGGGTGTTCCCAATAATACTTTGTGGCAAAATCGAAAATATAATTGCGGAGAAATAATTCTGTTGCTATCTGACTCAACTGTTCCGGCACAACCTCAATATCGGGCGTAATACCTCCTCCATCCTTCACTTTCCTGCCATTTTTTGTTTTGAACTCCGATATCAGGGAATCGGGGATATACCCCACACTGCCATCTTCGTTAGGGTGTGAGAAATCACGTGTCTGGATGCACCTGCCGCTTGGAATATAATACTTTGCCGTTGTAACTTTCAGTTGTGTGTTATAGCTGAGAGGACGTGTGATTTGAACAAGTCCCTTACCGAACGACCGCTGACCGATAATAACGCCCCGGTCAAGGTCCTGAATTGCTCCTGCAACTATTTCAGCTGCGGAAGCTGACCCCCTGTTTATTATGACGGCAAGCGGGATTTTTTCATCAATGGCCGGTTTGGAGGTTTTAAATTTCTCATCAAACTGTTTTACTTTTCCCATGGTTGAGACAACCTCATTACCAGGCCCTACAAACAAATTCACAATTTCAACTGCTTCAGTCAGCAATCCACCCGGATTACCCCTAAGATCCAGAATAATCTGTTTCGGATTGCTGCTTTTCAAAGTTAATAGTGCGTTCTTTACGTCGGTTACACAGTTTTGTGTAAAATTGGTAAACCTTATATATCCGGTGCTTGTATCAATCATTCCGTAATATGGAACAGGAGGTACCGCGATTCTTTCCCTTCTAAGCGGGATATCAATATCCTTACCACTTCTTTCGATTGTTAAGACCATTGTTGTTCCGGGATTTCCTTTAAGTATATCGCTCACCTTATCGGTAGGCAGGCCTTTGAGTGAAACTCCGTCAACTTTTTTCAGAATATCGCCGGCTTTTATACCTGCCAGATCAGCGGGGAAACCCTTATAAACCACTGATATCACTGAATAATCTCCGCTTCTTCTTACCAGGGAACCAATTCCTCCGTATCTTCCCGTTGTCATAAACGTGAATTCATCAGACTCTGATTCAGGATAATAAACCGTATAAGGATCGAGGCTCCTTAGCATGTTGTCAATACCGGCTTTGACAACTTTATCCGGATCAATCTCATCAACATAAAATGTATTCAGCTCACGGAACAGTGAGAAAAAGATATCAAGATTTTTTGCTATTCTGAAGTCCCTTGTCTCCTGTGTAACAAAAAAACCCGCACTAATTGCGGCGATTAAAAATAAAACCAACACAATTGCAAACCGGCCCTTTCGAATCTTTTTCATATATAAAGCTATAAGAATTAGAAATGCAAAATTAATAAGAAAATCCGGGATAGGATTTGATAAGGAAATAATTAAAACAAGTTTAACATTTCTGATCTTTATCCTTTATACTGCTGACAAGCAATGTTATGACATCTTTCATGGATTTTTCAACAACGTTATAATCAGCAATTTTACTTCCCCTGAAGATGATTATTAACACCAGCTGAGTGTTTTCAGCAAGAAGGTAATGATAAAGGTCGTTTTTGAGCTTGCGGTAGCTTTCCCTCATTCTTCTTTTTAGAAGATTTCTGGTCACTGCCAGCCGGAAAGCTTTCTTTGATACACTGAATGCCACCTGTGCCGGAAAAGGCAGAGTCACGGGACTTTTTTCCCAGACAACCCTGAAAAGTGGAGTATAGAAACTATAACCGCTCTCAAACAACTCACGGATTATTTTAGTGCTGCAAAGTCTTTCGGTTTTAAGAAATGTCTCAGAAGATCTGTTCATTTCGGATCAACTTATTCGGGAAAGCTTCCTCCTGAGTGAAGCACCTCAGCAGTTACCTGCAGTTTCGGTTATACTCTTTCAGAAATTCGTCCAGCGCCATGGTCATTGAAGGAGCTTTTGGATTGGGTGCGTTTATGTCGAGCCGAAGCCCTTCCTGTTTGACAGCGCTTGCCGTCGTAGGTCCGAAAGCAGCGATTTTAATATCCCCCTGAATAAAATCAGGGAAGTTCTCTTTTAACGATTTAATACCGGAGGGGCTGTAGAATACAAGAATATCATAATCAAAATCATTGATATGGGAAAAATTACTGCTTATTGTCCTGTAAAGAGTCCCAATTGTATACTTGATATTGTTTTTGTCGAGAATCTCCGGAATTTCTGCATTATGAGGCTCGGAGAGAGGAACAAAGAAATTATCTTCGCGATGCTTGACAATGACATCGATAAGATCCTGAAATTTGGCATTTCCGTGAAAAATTTTCCTCTTTCTGTAAACAATGTACTTCTGAAGATAGAATGCTACATTCTCAGTGATACAGAAATACTTCATGGTATCGGGCACAGTAACCCTCAGTTCGTTGCAGATCCTGAAGAAATGATCAATACCTGTCTTACTTGTGAAAATTACTGCAGTGAAATCAAGAAGGTTTATTTTTTGCTGACGGAAATCCTTGCATGAAACACCTTCAACCTTTACAAAAGGCTTAAAATCGATTTTCAGATTGTATTTCCTTGCCAGTTCGAAATATGGAGATTTCGGATTATTAGGTTCTGGCTGAGATACCAAAATCTTCTTTATTTTCAATTTCTTTCAGATTTAGTTTTACTTTTACTTTCAGAGTAACGCTTCCAACCTAAACAACACCTGTAAAATACTTCAACGAAATCAAAACAGGCAAAATTTCCAGGCCACAAAGGTACAAAATCAAATAGAATATTGAAATATCATGCTTTATAAAAATTAAAAACAGCCGCGAAATACGCAATAAATACATTATGATCAATACAATAACTCCGGCAATAAAATATACTTCAGGAGGAAAGATTACTGTATAAACCAGGAGTATAACAAGAATGAGCAAAAAAAATGCACTGAATCTGTAAGAATTATATATTGCTATCATATATTCATTAAAAGCTTCAGATTCCTCACTTATATTTCCTGTGACAGCACACACCATGTGACGTAAAGTAACCAGTATTATTATTATTCCGAAAGATATCAGCCAGAACAAAAAGCCATTAATGGCCTCGGGTATAAAATCATACCATACAGCTGCACAATATGCAAATAATGCCAGGCTGATAAATGAGATGAGA
Organism: Bacteroidales bacterium UBA2198; assembly: GCA_002328625.1. GTDB lineage: Bacteria > Bacteroidota > Bacteroidia > Bacteroidales > VadinHA17 > LD21. Next base: position 4,348 of record DCVC01000332.1, on the reverse strand, counting down.
TTAATAAGCGTTGAGTGCCGGTGAAACAGACTACTGATATCTCGTGAAGCCGGATCGTTGATACCACGCAGAAAAAAGAACCTGGTTATGTCAGGCATCAGCTTCGGTAATGAGCTTCTTACTGAAGAAAAAAGAATTGCAGACACAAGAATGATTAATATTATCCAGTCATCCCGGAAGGGACTTTCACTTGCGACTTGTCCGTCTTTCAGGTATCTGATAACATGATTATTTTCCGTATGAACCCTTTCTTCGGTTTTTCCTGTGCTGGTAAAAGATAATCTTTGGGTATCAGAAAGATATCTTCCTGAAGCAGAATCATTTAAATCAAACAAGGATTCTTTATCCAGGCGTATAACAAGCTCGGGCTTAACAGTATCCTGGATGTTGCCTGTTATCATTTCCTGTCTTTCGATTAAAACACAAAAATAATGATAAATAACTCAAGTTGTGAGGTTGATGGTTTTTGATAAGGTTCAACGCTCAACAATTAACAGGCCAGTCAGGTTAATTAAATGAGATGAAACACGTTAAAGTAAAAAGAGGAATCAGAAATAGTCATTTTGTGTTCCGGATATGTCAGCAAGGATATTGTTTGCCAGCCTGCTGGAACCAAACCTGAGCAGAGTATTATTAAGCCAAACCTCTCCCAGACAATAGTCAGCTATGTGATAGTAATTCAGAGCATCAGGTGTAGCGGTAATTCCTCCTGCAGCCTTAAAGCCGACTTTAATACCTGTTTCCGAATAGAAATCAGAAATGGCTTTACACATTACAAAAGCGGTTTCGGGTGTTGCGGATACAGTTGTTTTGCCAGTTGAGGTCTTAATAAAATCGGCTCCTGCATCCATAGCAATCATCGAGGCTTTGAAAATCTGTTCATAATCTCCGAGGAGGCCCGATTCAACTATCACTTTCAGCGTAGTATTCCCCAGGGCTTCCTTTAATTCCCTTATTTCGTCAGCTACCGTGGCAAAATCGTTACCCAGAAAGGCTCCCACCGGTATTACAACGTCTATTTCATCAGCTCCTGCTTCCATTGCACTCTTGCATTCATGGACTTTAATGCTTCTGAATGTCTGGGAGGTCGGAAATCCTCCGCCAACTGAAACAATTTTAACATTTTTTACTGTCAGCTTTTCTCTTACCACCGAAACAAAGTTGGGAAAAACGCAAATTGCTGCCACATTGGGGATATTTGAAAACCTGCCTGAAAAGCTGTTGACCTTACCGGTAAGATGTATTATATGACTTTTATTGTCTGTCGTATTCAGACTTGTAAGATCAATCATGTTCAGAAGATTCATAAGCAGGCGCTTATCAGGAGGGGAGGAAGTCAGTTCCGACACTTTTTTCAATCCTTTTCTGATCTCTGCTTCCGAAGGACATAATTTGATCAGTTTTTGATATAGCTTTGTCATACAGTTATCAGGTTTGTTAAATTAGTTTTTGTAAAAATGGAAAAAAAGAACGGGTTCAATATAATGTTTTTTGTTCTCATAATTATTTCAATTATGAATTTTAGTTGTATAAAAAACACACGAAGTGCTGTTGCAGGGGTTTTGTTACAGGTTGACAGAGATTTTTCGGCTATGTCGGAGAAGGAAGGAATGCACAAGGCTTTTATTGCTTTTGCGGCCGACAGTACTGTAATGCTCAGGAACAATTTCTACCCCCTGGTAGGAAGAGAAGCTCTTGTCAGGCTCTTTTCAACCCGAAGCGATACAGCCTTCACACTTACCTGGGAACCGGTTTTTGAAAGAATTTCTGAAGGAGGTGATCTTGGATACACCTATGGCATCTCTGCAAGTTTGATTAAGGCAACAGGTGAGGTACGACGGGGTACCTATGTTTCTATCTGGCAGAAACAGAATGATGGTTCGTGGAAGTTTGTTCTGGATACAGGAACCCAGGGATTGCCTGAAAAACCGGAATAACTACTCGAGTCAATCCACGACAGCCCGGAACTTCCTGCGATCCTTTTTACAAAGCGTTTTGATAAGCCTCCGGCCCGACATTATACTTGTAGGAAGTCCGCCTCCCGGTTCTACCCACTGACCACACATGTAAAAGTTTTCCAGACCTGGCAGAGTCTGAGGCATAGGCTTCATCACAACATGCGAATTTGCAGGAGTGATAAGCCATCCTTCAAAACTGCCCTGCCAGTTGCCGGTATAGCGTTCAAAAGTAAGAGGTGTGGCCACATCAACAACTTCTACCTGAGAAGAAATAGCTGGAAAACGCTTCTCAAGAACACCAATAACAGTGCGGGCTGTTTCATCTTTT